>CAVKXW010000042.1:0-22650 GCA_963660215.1 Bacteroidaceae bacterium
CATGATTTTTGGTTAGCCTTGTCTCATGCAAACCCCGAAGATTTGAACTGCGCCATTTTTCTAATATACCTATGCTACTAATCTTATTTTTCAAATCAATTTCAACAAAGCTACAGCTTGCTCCACACTCTCCACATCACTCACACGCAAAAAACGCTTATTATTCTTTTCTTTAAGCACACAAGTCTGAACATGAGTAGTGACATAGTTGAGAACACGAGAGAACATCTGGCTCTTATAGAACGGACTATTAACGTTGCTCACAAACTGTAATTGCATATAACCTTGCTTAAGCATGATTTTCTCACACCCAAAGGTCTTGCCCAATCGGCGCAAACCTACCACTCGCATCAGCTCAGCCGCCTCACGTGGCACAGGACCAAAACGGTCTATCATACGCTGGCGGAAAGCATCTACTTCTTCGTCGCTCTGCAAATGGTCGAGTTCACGATACAAGAGCATACGTTCACTATCACCCGGAACGTAAGTTTGAGGGAAATACATCTCCAAATCGCTCTCTATCGAACAATCATCCACAAAATCATCACCTGTAAGCTGATTCCCTTCCTCTATCTCTTGCTGATACAGATCATTGAACTCCTCGTTCTTCAATTCGGTAACAGCCTGCGAGAGTATCTTCTGATAAGTTTCATATCCGAGATCTTCCATAAACCCACTCTGCTGCGAGCCCAAGAGATTGCCTGCACCACGAATATCAAGGTCTTGCATGGCTAGATTGAACCCACTTCCTAGTTCGCTGAAGGTTTCGAGAGCCTCCAAACGACGACGTGCCTCCTGAGTAAGTACGCTCTTTGGGGGAGCTATAAGATAGCAGAAAGCCTTCTTGTTGCTTCTGCCCACTCTGCCTCGCATCTGGTGAAGGTCGCTCAGACCGAAATGGTGCGCATCGTTCACTATGATGGTATTGGCGTTGGATATATCTATACCATTCTCTACGATTGTGGTAGAGAGCAGCACGTCATAATCATAATTAATGAATCCCATGATTATCTGCTCCAACTCTTCAGGTTTCATCTGTCCATGTCCGATAGCAACGCGGCAGTCGGGAACTTTCTTTTCTATTAGGAGTTTCAGTTCTGGAAGTTTAGCGATACGGTCGCACACGAAAAAGACTTGTCCATTACGACTCATCTCAAAGTTGATGGCATCGGCTATCACCTCACCACTAAACGTGACCAGCTCGGTATGAATAGGATATCTGTTAGGAGGTGGTGTACGCATGATGCTCATGTCTCTTGCCCCCATCAACGAAAACTGCAGAGTTCGAGGTATCGGGGTGGCACTCATCGTAAGCGTATCAATATTCACCTTGAACTGGCGCAGCTTTTCCTTGGTAGACACACCGAACTTCTGCTCCTCGTCGATAATGAGCAAACCTAAATCGTGCCATTTCACAGTCTTGGAAATCAGCTTGTGAGTACCTATCAAAATGTCTATCTTCCCCTCTTTCAGAGCTTCTAGAATCTGTTTGATTTCCTTGGCAGAACGAGCTCGACTCAGATAGTCTACCCTGACTGGCATTCCCTCTAGACGATGCTTGAAGGTTTGATAATGCTGGAAAGCAAGCACTGTGGTAGGCACCAGCACAGCCACTTGCTTGCTATCACATGCTGCCTTGAAAGCTGCGCGAACAGCAACCTCGGTCTTGCCAAATCCCACATCACCGCAAACCAAGCGATCCATCGGTCTTCCGCTCTCCATATCCTTCTTCACTTCGTGAGTAGCCTTGTTTTGGTCGGGAGTATCCTCGTAGAGGAACGAAGCCTCCAACTCGTGTTGCAGATAGCTATCGGCACTAAAAGCAAACCCTTTCTCCCTGCGACGTTGTGCATAGAGTTTGATGAGGTCACGAGCAATATCCTTGATGCGCTTCTTGGCTCTATCTTTCAACTTATCCCAAGCTCCTGTACCCAGAGTGGAGAGACGAGGCGGCTCGTTAGTATCGCTGCGACGATACTTGCTGATTTTATAGAGCGAATGGATAGAGACATCCACCTTGTCGTTGTTCTTATAGATGATGCGTATCATCTCTTGATAACTATTGCCCGAAGGAATGCGCACCAAACCGCCAAACTTTCCGATACCAAAGTCTACGTGCACGATAAAATCGCCCACCTCCATCTCTTGCAATTCCTTCATGGTGAGAGCCATCTTGCCCGCACGTGCTTTGTCTGAGCGCAGACTATACTTATGAAATCTATCAAAAATCTGATGATCGGTAAAGAAACAGCATCGCTTGTCAATATCCACGAACCCCTCGTGCAAGGTCTTATCTACAGGTGTAAACTGGATATGGTATCGTTTTAGCTCTTCGCTCCCAAAGATGTCCTTGAGGCGTTGTTGCTGTTTCTGGCTATCAGCCAATATATATAAGGTATAGTTCTGGAGAAGAAAATCTTCCAAAGTCTGGCAAAGCAAGTCGAAATTCTTATGGAAAAGAGGCTGAGGAGAGATTTTGAAAGGAATCACCGCAGAACTACCTATCTCACAACCTACTTTATCTTTCGAAGAAGACGGGCTTCCATTCACTGCATTACCAAATTCAATGCGAAGATGCCCAGCCGCCGCTTTTTTGAAATCTAACAAAGACACGATATTGAGTTCTGTCTTCATTTCGCGCTTGATACGCTCTGCCTCTAGCTCTGTTGCTCCTTCGAGTTGCTCTGTGAGACTTTGAGAAGAAAAACCCTCTGCATAAATTCGTTCGATGCGGTCGAAGACAAACTGCATATCTTTCATGACCAATGGGGTGGAAGCATCCAAGAAATGAAGGAAACACTGCTTGGTAGTCTGGATATTGGCAAGTTCTGGCACTACTTCTATCTCGGTACGCTTATCTTGCGAGAGTTGAGTTTCGACATCAAAGGTGCGAATGGAATCTATCTCATCGCCAAAAAAATCGATACGGAAAGGATACTCGCAACTATAGGAATAAACATCCAAGATACTACCACGCACGGCAAACTGTCCTGGCTCATATACGTAGTCGGTTTCAGTTAACTCAAAATTGCGCAATGTATGAATAATTTCCGTAAGTGCAATCTGCTGCCCCACAGCAATCTTCAAGATACGTTCATCTAAGTTTTTCTTAGCTACCACAAGCTCGGCAAGTGCATCAGGATAGGTGACGATGAAAAAGTTAGCGCCTGAAGAAAGTCTCGCCAGCACCTCTGTACGCAAGATTTCATTGGCAGCATCACGCTGAGCATATTTCACAGCCCTCCGATAGCTAGACGGGAAGAAATAGGCTTTTTCCTGTCCCAACAGTTGGGTCATGTCATGATAGAAATAGCCAGCCTCATCGGCATCATTGAGCACAAAGAGCATGGAATGGCGCAATCTTCCCTGCAAAGCAGCAAAAAACATAGGAGCCGAAGAGCATAACAACCCTTGGAGAAAAATGGAATGGACCGATTTCTTCCCCATCAAATCAAAGAGGGCATCCGCTTGCGGCGAACGCCCGTATATTTTCTCTATCTCCTGGATTTTCATCGAATCTTAGGATATTTCTTGAACCAGCCATCCAAACGCAATCGCATCACTCCAAAGAAAGCCTCGCCGAAGATGCCTCCATTCATCTTGCTCACTCCCTCACGACGATTAACAAAGACTACAGGCACCTCCTTTATCTTGAAGCCTATCTTATGAGAGGTAAACTTCATCTCTATCTGAAAGGCATATCCCTTGAAACGAATAGCATCCAAATCTATGGTTTCTAAAACCTTGCGACGATAACAAACGAATCCCGCTGTTGTATCATTCACCTTGAAACCTGTGACGAGGCGCACATACTTAGAGGCAAAATAGCTCATCAGCACCCTGCCAATAGGCCAGTTTACCACATTAACTCCCGACACATAGCGAGAGCCTACTGCCACATCATACCCCTCATCGTGAGTAGCATGATACAGTCGAGGCAAGTCATTAGGATCGTGACTGAAGTCGGCATCCATCTCAAAGATGAAGTCATAACCATGCTCCAAAGCCCACTTGAAG
Organism: Bacteroidaceae bacterium; assembly: GCA_963660215.1. Taxonomy (GTDB): domain Bacteria; phylum Bacteroidota; class Bacteroidia; order Bacteroidales; family Bacteroidaceae; genus Prevotella. The sequence continues at coordinate 4,018 of CAVKXW010000042.1, forward strand.
CCCATGATATAAGCCGTGCCTAAGCCTAGCTTGCCCGAACGCTCCAAAATATGCAACCGATCAGCAAACTCATTTTTTACCAAGTCTTTCACTATAATGGCAGTACCGTCTGGACTACCATCGTCGATGACGAGAATATCAAACTGCTTTTCGAGCCCAAAGACTGCACGAATGATTTTCTCTATGTTTTCCTTTTCATTATATGTAGGAATGATTACTATGCTATCACTCATAATTTCTTGTTTTGTTTTAATGGTTCTGATATAAAATTTCTATTTTATTATTCTGATGCAAAAATACGATATTTTTTTGAAATAACATCAGAAATCACCATTTATTTGGCCACGGTTCTCCAACAAGCCTTTTATTACTGATCAGGATTCTCAACAAATCCCTGATACTCCTGATCCAAACCTGCCATAATAGCTTCATAACTCTTGACCATTTGGTTCTTGATATTGTCCGCTCCCTTGCCTATCGGGGAGATAGGTTCATGGATGGTGAGCTTGAGGGGATGCCAAAAAGCCCAATATATATCTTTCATGCGAGGCTTGACATCGAAACTGCCATTGATGGTGAGTGGACATACAGGCAACTGTAGCTCATCAGCAAGCATAAAGGCCCCTCTGCGGAATACGCCCATGTGACCTGTGAATGTTCTGGCGCCCTCGGGGAAGACAACGAGCGACATGCCCTCTTTGAGCACCTCACGAGCTCGGTCATAAGAAGCACGAATCTTGGAAGGGCCACTTTTATCCACAAAGATATGATGTGCATACTCACATGCCACACCTACCAATGGCACCTTGCGCAAGCCCTTCTTCATCATCCACTTGAAGTTTCTACCCAAAAAACCGTAAATCAAGAAGATATCGAAAGCTCCTTGATGGTTTGCCACAAAAACATAGCTCTGCCCCTTCCGCAGATGCTCCCTGCCCTCTACCTTTACGGGAAGGAGGAGAATGCGTACCCACAACTGTGACCAATACTTACCGGGGTAATACCCCCAGAAATGTCCGTTGCCCAACATGCAGCCTAACACTGTGACTAGGCTCGTAACGATACTAGCTATCAATAGGATAGGCAAACAAACAAGCAACTGATATATTCGATATAAATACTTCATTTTTACTAGAATCAACGATATTAGTACTATATTTTATTTTCCCTTTAAAGTTATCACTACAATCTCGGCTGTGGCACCCACCCGAATAGGCACTGTGCCCCCCAGCCCCGATGTGGTATAGAGTTGGCAATTCTCTTGCTCATAGAGTCCGTAATCATACGGGGTGAACATGGATGGGCGCAATCCAAAGAACGAGACTTGCCCTGCATGGGTATGCCCGCTTAGGGTAAGTTGCGGCGACACTATCTTAACCTTCATGCCTTGCCGCCTCAAAGAGGATGGCAATGTCTCAGCCCATTGCTTAGGATTATGCTGCAACATCAGCACAAAGTTCCCTGGTTTGATGCCCTGCATTGCCTTAGCTACATCCGCACGCTTAGGTTTGTCATAATTTTCGGTACCAGCCACATAGATAGAGTCTCCGTCTCTGCGAACCACAGCATGTTGGTTCATCAGCAGTTGCCATCCACAGCTGCGTTCAAAATCTTGCACCTCACGCTCCAGAGCAGCTATTTGCTTAGGGTCATCAACATCCATATAATAGGTATAATCATGATTTCCCAACACGCTCATCACACCGTCTTTTGCTTTCAGGCTACCCAGCATCTTCTGATAGGGTTTCAATACGCTAGGAGAAACATTCTGCAAATCGCCTGTAAAGCATATCAAATCAGCATGTTGGGCATTGATGCTATCGATATCGCGCTGTGGCAGATGAGCTCTCCACCCATAGTAGGAACCAAGATGGATATCGCTAAACTGTACGATACGGTACCCCTCGAAAGCCTTAGGCAAATTGGGCACATACAGAGTAAGACGCTTCACCTGCATCTTAGGGAACCCGAGCGTAAACCCATAGATGAACCAAAAGAAAGCCATCCCCCCAACGATTCCACCCACAAGCTTGCCCCAATTTCGCTTGCCATGCAAGAGGCGCATACAACACCAACCGAAACAACTGCACACACAAAACACAAACTGCGGCACAGCAAAGAGAGCCATCATGCAAAACCAAATGTCAATGAGCATAGGATTGCTAGGGAGGAAATCGGGCTCCAATGTAAGATAGGTGCTATATCCCACCACCAAAATGGCAGGCACCCAGAACAACCACTTATTGAGCTTGCTCTTGAGTCGGTTTCTGCCATATCTTCGGTATATCCAAAGATAGGGCAATATCGTGAACACCACAACTGGTATCAATATTCTTGCTATCATTTTTATCTATTTAAGAGATTTGCCTGCAAAAACTTTTTCATCATCTCCATGGGCACTTTCCTTCTCTGTGCATAGTTGCGCAACTGGTCTTCTCCAATCGTGCCCAGCTCGAAATATTTAGCCTGTGGATGGGCAAACATCAAGCCCGACACACTGGCATGGGGAATCATCATACCTGTTTCGGTGAGTCGAATACCCACTTGTTTCATATCGATAAGTTGATCGAGGATGAAATTGGCACTAGTATCTGGTAATGACGGATAACCGACAGCAGGTCGAATGCCTGAATATATTTCTTGCGTCAGCTTTTCTGCCGTAGCTTCCGCCAAACGGTCACAAAGAGTTTGCGCCATCATGCTAAGATATTCATCATGCCGATAATCAGCCACGATTTCACTATCTACAGTTGTACAAAACACACCTAGCTTGTCGCGCTTGCCCTGCGAGACTGGGCGCAAATAGTCTGCCAAGCACAGGTTGGGAGCATTTGAATCTGTAGGATGCTGCTGCCTAAGCATTGGAAAACGAATGATCTTTTCCGAGTCTGTGTTTTCCTGACTATCCGAAGAATATATCAGAATATCATCCTCATCGGCATTGGCATCGAAGAGAGCGAAGATGGCATGAGTATGATACTTCCCTTGCCAACCATGCAACATATCGAACGCCTCTTTTTGGATTTTTTCCTTCTCTTCACGAGGTTTTCCACTCAGTCCCCAAGCATGAAAAAAGTAAAGCCAACTTATATAAGGCTCCACATCTCTCAGTTCATAATGCAATATTTTTTTTTCTCTCATTCTTCGCCTCTAAATGTCAATTCTTCGCCATGATAGTCGGAATCAAATTTTCCGTTGTCATAAATCATGTGTCCATTGCAGATGGTTTTCTCCACTTGAAAACCGCATTCCATACCATCCAGTGGAGTCCATCCACACTTGCTCACCACACAACTATCAGTTATCTTCCATTTTTCGGATAGTTTTCTTACAATGGCAATATCTGCCTTATAGCCCGAACGCAAAAAGCCTCGTTTATCAATCTTGAACAGACGTGCTGGATTGTGGCACATCAGCTCAACTATTCGTTCAAAAGGAATTTCGTTTGCTTCAGCCATATCAAGCATCGCTATTAAAGAGAACTGCACCATTGGCATGCCCGAAGCCGCCTTGCAGCAACCGCCCTCTTTGTCTTTGAGCTCATGAGGGGCATGGTCGGTAGCGATGGCATATATGCTACCGTCTGTCAAAGCATCACTTAAGGCTTCCCTATCATCTGCTGTCTTGATGGCTGGGTTGCACTTGATGCGAGAACCACAACGTTCATAAAGTTCGTCAAAGAACAACAAGTGGGCCAGCACTGCCTCACCAGTGATGTTCTCATCCTTACCCAGTATGCCGAGTTCTTCCTTGGTACTGATATGGGCGATATGGAGTCGGGTACCAAACTTGCGAGCCAAGTCTACAGCCAGCTTGCTGCTTGCCAAGCAAGCCTCTCTACTGCGTATTACGGGATGATATTTTACATCCGGATCATCGCCAAATAGCACCTTGGCAGCTTCCATGTTTCGGGTGATGATAGTGGTGTCCTCGCAGTGGGTCATCAGAGGCAGGTCTAGTTCCTTCGCCTCCTTGAAGATTGACTCAAGAGAGCCCTGTTTGTCCACAAGCATATTGCCTGTGCTTGAGCCCATAAAGAGTTTGATACCAGGCACATGATGGCGATCTAGCAGTCCGAAAGTCTCTACATTTTCATTGGTGGCACCATAGAAGAAAGCATAATTTACATGGCTTTTTTTTGCTCCCAACTGGCGTTTTTCTTCCAGGGCTTCAAGCGTGGTGGTTTGTGGATTGGTATTTGGCATCTCTAGATAAGAGGTGACTCCGCCATATGCCGCAGCCTTGCTCTCGCTGTCTATATCAGCTTTTTGGGTGAGCCCTGGTTCACGAAAGTGCACATGTTCGTCGATGACACCTGGCAAAACCAAACACCCCGAGGCATCGATTACTTCATCGTAATTGCCACGGGGTGCCTCGCTTTCATATATATTCTCTATCAACTCATCGTTTATCAAAAGGTCGCCCTTGAAAGAGCGCCCTTCATTTACGATAAGCCCATTTTTGATCAGCTTTTTCATATTCCATTTTTACTATTGTTCTTTCTGCTTCTGGATGGTAGGAGTAGCCAACTCATTAGCTGTAGGTGCAGGAGTAGCATTAGGATTCAACTCTGGCGCAGCCTCCATTTGCGGCTGTGCCATCATGCCCTGAGGATCACGTGTTCCATTCATTATCTCCTGATTCTCCTGTGCTTTCTTATAATAATCCTTTACATAAGAATCATTCTTGAAATAGTCGGTAGCCTTGCTCATGATATCTTCTATCCAAGGTGAGAGCATTGGATACTGATTACCCATCGTGACAAGAAAGAAGACTCCTGGTCCCAACACATTGTCAAAATTTTCTGTCACAAAAGATGTGATGAGTTTATCTTCTTGGTCTGACAACCGAATAGCTTCGGCATTGAGTTGCTTGGTCACCACCGCCATGTCGCTACCATTCATGATAGCCTGATCGTGCTTGTGAACCAATTCTCGCTGTTGATTCTGCAACTGCTGATATTTCTTGAAGAATCCAAACAGCTTGTCATTCATCGGAGTGCCACTAACGATTTGTTGGGCATCGTCTAGTTTCACTACGATGCTTCCCTTTTCCAACACCAATGGCAATACAGGCTCATCGTCCATAAAGATGTTTGCCATCCTCGTAGAGTCGACCGAGCCATTGAAATGAAACTGTCCGTGTACTACATCACAAGAATCAACACTTTTGAAATCATTGTCTTTTAGTATCTTAAGGTACAACATACGTCCATCTAGAGTGCTCACATTAGAAGTACCCGAGATGTCGTAGCTATTGGCACAAGAAGCAAGTGCCAACAAGGTAATGAATGCGTAAAATATCTTATTCATAAGCTTTGTAAAATCACTTTCGATGAACAAAAGTACAATATTAATTCGAACTAGAGAAAGAAAAGGGTTCAATTTTATTCTTTCTTGCAAGTTTTATGTTTTATTTGCACTCCCGTCCTTTATGCCTCCTTTTTCAGTTCATGCGAGATTCGATGTGTGGTATACATCTCTAGCACTGCTGCGATAAGCAGGAATATCACCCATTTATTATAAAAATAGGTAATATAGGTCTCATAGTTACTAAACCAGTTACGCAAGAAAGCATATACCGTATCGACCATCGAGATGCCTGCAAGCAAAAAGAAGATATCCGCCACATACTGCATTTTTTTTAGTCGATGGATTACGAGCGAAGTTCCCTCGTAAAACTGCATTGCCTGCATCAGGCTGAAAAGCACAGTGCCAAGCAAGAACAACCAGCTGGTGAACTGCAACATCTGCGGATGGATAAAACCGAATGCAAAGCATGCTGCGCCAACGACCATCAGCACACCGCCTAGCAAAAATACCACACTCTGTAGTTTACTTAATTGTTTCATTGTTTTCGTCGTCTTGTTCGTTAGTATTATCCAAGATATCTGAGCTCAGCACATAGATATCCTCATCGTCTGTCTTCATAAAATAGCGTTCCCGGGCTATCTTTTCGAATGCCCTTGCCCCATGCCGCATTTCACGCAAAATGCGCTTATCGTCTTCATACTGGTCACGATATTTCTGTATCTCCGCACGGAGCGCAGCAATATCTATCTGGTAGCGAATGTGCTGTCGGATACTATTATCATCCACCACACCAACCACCAATACACCCGCTACTATTACGATAAGATATTTATAGTGAGCGAGATAATTCCATATAATACCTAGTTTTTTACTCATTAATTTTCAAATTTGTTTGCAAAGATAATATTTTTTTGTTATCTTTGCATCACAATTAAGAAAAAATAATGATAGAATACACATATTCAAACAAAAAGTAATGGAAGAATACATAGTTTCAGCTAGAAAATACCGCCCAATGACCTTCGACTCCGTAGTTGGTCAAAGTGCGCTCACCACCACGCTCAAAAATGCCGTGAAGAGTGGCAAGCTGGCCCATGCCTACCTTTTCTGCGGTCCTCGTGGTGTAGGCAAGACTACTTGCGCACGCATCTTTGCCAAGGCTATCAACTGCGAGCATCCGCGCGAAGACGGAGAGGCATGCAACGAATGCGAGAGCTGCAAGTCGTTCAACGAGCAGCGTTCCTATAACATCTTTGAGCTCGATGCCGCCAGCAACAATGGCGTAGAGCAAATCAAGGCGCTGATGGAACAAACCCGCATTCCGCCACAAGTGGGCAAGTACAAGGTATTCATCATCGACGAGGTACACATGCTCTCGGCAGCCGCCTTCAACGCCTTTCTCAAGACGCTCGAAGAGCCACCATCACATGTCATCTTCATTCTCGCCACTACCGAAAAGCACAAGATTTTGCCTACCATCTTGAGCCGTTGCCAGATTTACGACTTCGAGCGCATGACGGTGCCCAATACAATCAACCACCTGAAGATGGTGGCTGAGAAAGAGGGCATACAGTATGAGGAGCAAGCACTGGCCGTAATAGCAGAGAAGGCCGACGGTGGCATGCGTGATGCCTTGAGTATCTTCGACCAGGCAGCAAGTTTCTGCATGGGCAACATCACCTACCAGAAGGTCATCGAAGACCTCAATGTGCTAGATAGCGACAATTACTTCCGCCTCATCGACCTCGCCCTAGAGAACAAGGTTGCGGAGATGATGCTCGTACTCGACGGTATTCTAGGCAAGGGATTTGATGGCGGCAACATGATACAGGGATTGGCGCAACACGTGCGCAACGTGATGATGGCAAAAGACCCTCAGACTTTGCCACTGCTCGAAACCAGCGCCAGTCAAAAGCAGAAGTTTCAAGAGCAAGCAAGGAAAGCACCTATGCCTTTTCTATACAAGGCATTAAAACTGATGAACGAATGCGACATCCATTATCGCCAGAGTTCAAACAAGCGTTTGTTGGTGGAACTCACCCTTATTCAAGTGGGCCAGATTACTCAACCGGAAGACCAAGACATGCCCAGTGCGGGGCGTACGCCCCATAGATTAAAATCCCTGTTTCAGAAATTTGTGGCTCAGCCTAAGCCTGTCACTCAGGGTGCAGGCGCTGAGCTTTCTAGCGGCAGCGAAGCCCAGCCTACAAAGCAGGGAGCGCCTGCCACTATTGCACCTGTTGTATCAAAATCCAGTTCCGCTGCAGTACCTTCCGAGGCGGCATCGCCACACAAGCCACAGCTCAAAAATCTCAGCGGCATCGGCATGACCTTCTCCAACCTTAAGAAGATGAACGAGCGACAACGCCAGATTTACAATCCTTATGACGACCCTAGTGAAGAGAAGACAACCATCAATGGCGAACAAAGCAAATTTACCCAAGAGCAAGTTGAGGCACAATGGTTTAGCATGTGCATGAGAATGCAGAACAAGAAAGATTTCATCGGGCTTGCCAACCGCATGAAGAGTGTAGAGCCCAAAATCACCAAATATCCAGAGATAGAAGTGGTGGTGGACAACCAGCTATTGCTCGATGACATCTTGCGCATTAAAAACCGCATATCGAAGACCTTTGTACTAGGGCTTCACAACAGCGACTTGCGCCTCACCTATCGCCTTGCCGAACAAGAAGAAATGAGCAAGATTCTCTCCAAGCAAGAAGTAATCGACTTATTGACTGAAAAGAATCCTGCCATGAAGAAGCTCACCCAAATGCTAGATTTGGTGATGATATAAGTCCGAAACCTTGCAGACCACATAGAGTTTGGCTTGATCAGATAAGTGCCATGCCAGCCTCGGCAGCCTCCCGGCGCATGTCATCAGGCCAAATACTAGCCTGAATTTCACCAATGTGAGCCTTGTGGAGCATTACCATACAGAGTCGACTCTGACCAATACCACCACCAATGCTAAGAGGTAGTTTGTCATTGAGAAGCTGCTGATGGAAATAAAGCTTCTCCCTGTCCTCTTTCCCCTCTATCTGAAGCTGGCGAAGCAAGCTCTCCTTGTCAACACGGATACCCATACTGCTCAGCTCGAAGCTTCTTCCCAGCACAGGATACCATATTAGGATGTCGCCATTGAGACCTGCCTTTCCATTCTCTGCCACCGTACTCCAGTCATCATAATCGGGCGCCCTACCATCATGCTTCTTGCCATCGCTCAGTTTGCCACCGATTCCCTCCACAAACACAGCACCATACTTCTTACAGATGGCATCCTCGCGCTCCTTAGGGGTGAAATTCGGATACATATCGAGCAAGTCTTGCGCATGGATAAAGTGAATGTCACGAGGCAAGAATGGCTTAATCTCAGGATAGTGCTCGCAGGTAAGGTACTCTGTACGGAGGATGGCTGCATATATGCGACGCACCACATTCTCCAAAAAGGCGATGGTACGGTCGCCATGTTCGATGACAGCCTCCCAGTCCCACTGGTCTACATAGAGCGAATGCAGATTGTCCAGCTCCTCGTCGGCACGAATGGCATTCATATCAGTATATACACCATAGCCTGGCTCTATCTCATACTCGGCAAGCGTCAAGCGCTTCCATTTTGCGAGGGAATGAACCACCTCTGCCTGCGCATCGCCCAAATCCTTGATAGGGAAGCTCACAGGTCGTTCCACACCGTTGAGGTCATCATTGATACCTAGCCCCTTCAGCACGAAGAGAGGTGCGGTGACACGGCGCAAACGCAACTCCGTGCTCAGGTTTTGCTGGAAAAACTCCTTTATCATCTTGATGCCCATCTCGGTCTGACGCATATCCAGCAGCGCCTTGTAACCTTCGGGCTTAATCAGTTTGCTCATTATATTATATGGTTTTTATTTATTCTACATCTATTCACTCTGGCGACAGTCGACTACAAGAATCGACTTTCAACGCTGCAAAGGTACAAATTTATTATTAATCTGCAAGCATTTTTCTTAATTATTTTGCAAAATGATAGCATTTTTAATATTTTCGCTAACATTTTGCCGAGCATTTTTATCTAATACATTATTAATAAATAAAAAATTGACACAAATATTTGGTCAATCCAAATAAAAGCAGTAATTTTGCAGCATGGTCTCGTAGCTTAGTTGAATAGAGCGTCAGATTCCGGTTCTGAAGGTCCTGGGTTTGAATCCCAGCGAGATCACCCATCATTAATAATTAGAAACATGGACTTAGTAGAACGTTTTATAAACTACACTAAATTCGACACGCAGTCGAACGAGGACTCCGACAGCGTACCTAGCACGGCGAAGCAACTCGACTTCGCCAAGTACTTGAAGCATGAACTTGAGGAAGAAGGGCTCTCCGACGTGGAGATGGACGACATGGGCTACATCTATGCCACCCTCAAGAGCAATACCAAGAAAAAGACGCCTACCATCGGATTCATCTCTCACATGGATACATCTCCCGACGCCAGCGGCAAGGACATCAAGGCACGCGTCATCAAGAACTACGACGGAGAGGACATCGAGCTTAGCCCAGGCATCGTATCGAGCGTAGAAAAGTTTCCTGAGCTGAAGGCACACAAGGGCGAAGACATCATCGTCACCGACGGCACTACCCTGCTCGGCGCAGACGACAAGGCGGGCATCGCCGAGATAGTACAGGCGATGTGTTACCTCCGTGACCACGACGAAATCAAGCATGGCGACATTCGTGTTGGCTTCAACCCTGACGAGGAAATAGGCATGGGCGCCCATCACTTCGACGTGGAAAAGTTTGGTTGCGACTGGGCCTACACTATGGACGGCGGCGACCTTGGCGACCTAGAATACGAGAACTTCAACGCTGCTGGTGCTAAGATTTACATCAAGGGCGTAAGCGTGCATACAGGTTATGCCAAAGGTAAGATGGTAAACGCTAGCCGTCTGGCCGTGGAGTTTCAGAATATGATACCTGAAGACCAGACGCCAGAGCAGACTGAGGGTTATCAGGGATTCTACCACTTACTCGGCATCGAGAGCCGCTGCGAGGAGGCGAAGCTCAGCTATATCATACGCGACCACGACCGCAACAAATTCGAGGATCGCAAGGACTTCATCGAGCAGTGTGTGAAGCAGATGAACGAAAAGTATGGCGAGGGGACGGTAACAGCCGAAATCTACGACCAGTACTATAACATGAAGGAGAAGATAGACCCTAATATGCACGTCATCGACATCGTGCTCCGTGCTATGCAGGAGAGCGGCGTGCCACCACGTGTGGAGCCTATCCGCGGTGGCACCGATGGTGCGCAACTCAGCTTCAAGGGGTTGCCTTGTCCTAATATCTTCGCTGGCGGTGTCAACTTCCATGGTCCTCATGAATTTGTAAGCATCCAGGTGATGGAGAAGGCTGTGCAGACCATCGTGAAGATTGCAGAGATTACTGCGGAATACAACGACTAATTTTGAATTTTATTTTCACACGGATTTCACGAATTTCACGGATTATGCAGCTCCTTAGGGGCTTTTACCAACGGATATTTGACTATTAAATATTCAGAAAACAGAAAATTCGTGGAATCCGTGTGAGTTTTTTATTTCATTTTTTATATATCCGACGAATCATGGCTGAAATTCCTTTCCTCGTAAAAGACCTCGCCCTGATACTGATGGTGGCAGGTATCGTGACCCTAATATTCAAGCGACTGAAGCAGCCGCTCGTCTTGGGCTATATCATGGCAGGATTTCTCGTCTCGCCCCACATGCCTTACACCGTATCAGTGGTCGACGAGGCGGACATCAAGACATGGGCGGACATCGGTGTTATCTTCACCCTCTTCTCACTGGGCCTCGACTTTTCATTCAAGAAGATAATCAAGATGGGAGCCTCACCCATCATCGCCTGCGTGGTCATCGTCTTCTCGATGATGATGCTAGGCATCAGCGTGGGGCACGGCTTCGGCTGGAAGAGGATGGACTGCATCTTCCTGGGCGGAATGCTTGCCATGAGTTCCACCACTATTATATATAAGGCGTTCGACGACATGGGGTTGCGACAACAGAAATTTGCCTCCATGGTGATGAGCGTTCTGATATTGGAAGACATTCTAGCCATCGTGATGATGGTGATGCTATCTGCCATAGCCGGGGGAAGCACGCCCGACGGCGGACAAATGCTCACCTCGGTGCTGAAGATTGCCTTCTTCCTCATCGTATGGTTTATCGTGGGCATCTTCGCCATCCCTTGGTTCCTGCGCAAAGTGCGCTGCCTCATCAATGGCGAGACGCTTCTCATCGTGGCGTTGGGGTTATGCTGCGGTATGGCGGTACTGAGCACCAAGGTGGGATTTTCTAGTGCCTTCGGAGCCTTCGTGATGGGAAGCATCCTGGCCGAGACGGTGGAGGCTGAAAAAATCATCAAGCTCGTGGAGCCTGTAAAAAATCTCTTCGGAGCCATCTTCTTCGTATCGGTTGGTATGCTCGTAGACCCTAAAATTCTGGCGGAATACGCCGTACCTATCCTCATTCTCGTAGGCACGATACTCGTGGGACAAGCTACGCTCGGCACCTTCGGCTTCATGCTCGGAGGCGAGTCGTTGAAATCGGCGATGCGATGTGGCTTCTCCATGGCGCAGATCGGCGAGTTCTCGTTCATCATCGCATCGCTGGGCTTGTCGCTCGGTGTCATCAGCAATTACCTCTATCCTGTGGTCGTGGCTGTGAGCGTCATCACCACCTTCCTCACCCCTTACATGATACGCCTCGCCACCCCTACCTACCAGGTGATGGAGCGACACTTGCCCGACAAACTCATCCACGTGCTCAACCATTTCGCCATGAGCCATCCGCAGACGCAGCAGCAGAGCCAATGGAAGCAGCTCATCCGGCAGATGGTCATCAACACCGTAGCTTACTCGATACTCTCGGCGGCAGTGATAGCCTTGATGTTCACCTTCGCACTGCCTCTGATGCGCAACCTGCTGCCAGGCTGGCATCTGCACTGGTACGCCAACGCCATCACGGGACTTCTCACCGTGGTGTTGATAGCCCCGTTCCTACGTGCCATCGTAATGAAGAAGAACCACAGCAACGAGTGGAAGCGTCTTTGGGTGGAGAGCAGCACGAATCGCATTCCGCTGATGTTTACCATCGTGGTACGCTTTATGATAGCCATGGGCTTCGTCTTCTACATCTGTAATTACCTGTCGCGCTTCACCAATGCGCTTATGATATGTATAGGAGCGGCGGTGGTACTGCTCATGATAGCCTCCCGACACACAAAGAAGCGAAGCATCAAGATGGAGCGTCTCTTCATCCACAACCTGCGCTCGCGCGACATTATGGCACAGGTGAACGGAGAGAAAAAGCCGCTCTATGAGGGCAGACTCCTAGACCGAGACATTCATATCAGCGAGTTTGAGGTACCGGAGGACAGCACATGGTGCGGCAAGTCATTGAGGGAACTGCACCTACGCCAGAAGTTTGGTGTAGACCTGAGCAGCATACGCCGTGGCTATCGCCGTCTCAACATCCCTAACGGCGATATGGTGATTTTCCCTTCGGACAAGCTACAGGTTATCGGCAATGACGAGCAACTTCAGAAATTCGATCAAGCCCTGCAAAACGAGTTGGTACCCGAAGACCTGGAGATAGAGAAACGAGAGATGCGCCTGCGCCAGCTCATCGTCAGCGGCAATAGCGAGTTTCTAGGCAAGACACTCATCGAGAGCGGTATCCGAGACCACTACAACTGTATGGTGGTAGGTTTGGAGGAAGGACAGGAAAACCTGACTCGCATTGCCCCTACACGAACGTTCAGGAAGGGCGACATCATCTGGGTAGTGGGCGAAGAGGATGACCTGAAAAAACTGACGGAAAAGAACTAAAACCAAGCGAAACAAGCCCTTTTTGGGAATTATTTTTAATTCACGGTAATGTGGAAACAACCTTGTTTCACCTCATACTTGATGTAGCAGCGCTGCTGCTCACGGAAGTCACGGAGCACCTCGGAGAGCACCCACTTCAGTGAATCGTTGCGCACCTCTCGGCGAGGCTCCTTCTGGGTCTGCACCGTCTTATACCTATTATAACATATATCGAAGGTGGTGCCATAGAGATGACATGAGTTCTCGGTGGCGTTGCCGTTGCGGGTGCGGAGCTTCGCCACATCGTCCTTGGTGCGGAGTATGCTGGTCACGATAATCTTATGCAGAGGGATACCCTTGACCTGGAGCGAGTCGAAATAAGCTCTACCTATGTCCTGGAGCAATACCGAGGCACGAGGCACGAGATAAGGGATGCTGTTGTTGAGCTTGTCGACATAGAAGAAAGGGTTGCTACCCACATACACGAGCTTGCCCTTGCTGTGCTCCGCCTCGTCGCGGTTCTGCACAGGAGCCACGCCATGCTTGTTGGCTGCAAGAATCTGCACATCCTGCTGGTCGGGAAAGGTGTTGCCGAAGTGAGGCACGGAAAAGATGCGATGCCTTACCTCCTTGCCGTCCTTGTCGAAGAAGATGGAAGGCTTGCCAACCTTCGCCGTGTCGGGAGTTGTCGTCAGCTCGTCGTCGGCCGTGGCCACAGACACCGCCTGCTGATCCTCTTTCACGACCTCGACCTTCCCTCCGCCCCTAGGCTTAGCAACGCTCGGAAACACCAAGCGCACCAACGCCAAGAGAGCCACCACAGCCACAAAACCTTGCAAATATCTTTTCTTAGTAATCTTCATGATTGATACGTATCTAATTGAAAACAAGCGCAAAGGTAATAAAAAATATTTAATTCCACCATCCTCCACTACTTTTTTAAAGCAAAATGAATGTTTTACCTACATAAATTTGCTCATTTCGAGGAAAAATAGTAATTTTGCACTCGTTATATAACAGATTATAGGTTTAAACCATTAATAGAGAAAAAGTTTTGATAGAGAAGCATATAGTTCTGGAAGATATAGACCCAGTGATGTTCTACGGAGTGGGCAACAGCCATCTGCAGATGATCAAGTCGCTGTATCCTAAGTTGCGTATCGTGGCACGTGACAACGTGCTCCGTGTGCTCGGCGACGAGGAGGAGATGGCGAAGGCAGAGGAGGACATCGAGCAGATGCGACGACACTTGCTCAAATACAACATGCTCGGCGAGGAGGACATCCTCGACATCGTGAAGGGCAAGCAGACCAAGGCGGATGCCGTGAAGGGCGTGCTGGTGTACAACATCAGCGGAAAGCCTATCAAGAGCCGCAGCGAAAACCAACAACAACTGGTGGATGCCTACGAGAAGAACGACATGGTATTTGCCGTAGGACCTGCCGGCACAGGAAAGACCTACTTGAGCATCGCCCTCGCCGTGAAGGCGCTAAAGGAGAAGGTCATCAAGAAAATCATCCTCTCACGCCCTGCCGTCGAGGCTGGCGAGAAGTTGGGCTTCCTGCCTGGCGACATGAAAGACAAGATAGACCCATACTTGCAACCTCTCTATGACGCACTGGAGGACATGATACCAGCCGTCAAACTGCAAGACATGATGGAAAAGCACATTATCCAGATAGCGCCGCTCGCCTTTATGCGCGGTCGCACCCTCAGCGATGCCGTCGTCATCCTCGACGAGGCTCAGAACACCACCTCACAACAGATTCGTATGTTCCTCACCCGAATGGGCATGAACACCAAGATGATTATCACGGGCGACCTCACCCAGATAGACCTTCCTCGCGAGCAGCGCAGCGGTCTGAAGGAGGCGCTCAAGATACTAGAAGGTGTAGAGGGAATCGGCGTGGTGAAGCTAGGACAGAAGGATATCGTGCGCCACAAGCTCGTAACTCGCATCGTCAACGCATACGACGCTTACGACAAGGCTAGAAGTGAAGAACGAAGAGTGAAGAGTGAAGAATCCAATAGCAAATAAGCTATCAGCAAACTTCATACGATTGACTAAGTTTTTAATTTTCAAAGTATAAAAAACAATGAAAGCATTAACAAAGACAGATTTCCATTTCAATGGACAGAAGAGTGTTTACCACGGTAAAGTACGTGATGTGTATGACATTAACGACGACATCCTCGTGATGGTCGCTACCGACAGAATCTCAGCGTTCGACGTTGTGCTGCCTAAGGGTATTCCTTTCAAGGGACAGGTGCTCAACCAGATTGCCGCTAAGTTCCTGGACACAACGACAGACATCTGTCCTAATTGGAAGTTGGCCACTCCGGACCCAATGGTTACCGTAGGTCTGAAGTGCGAGGGTTTCCGTGTCGAGATGATCATCCGCTCCATCCTCACAGGTAGCGCATGGAGAGAGTACCAGAAGGGATGCCGTGAGCTTTGTGGCGTGAAGTTGCCTGACGGAATGCGTGAGAACGAGCGCTTCCCTGAGCCTATCATCACTCCTACCACCAAGGCCGACGAGGGTCACGACATGAACATCTCCAAGGAGGAGATCATCGCCCAGGGCATCGTTAGTGCTGAGGATTACGCTGTGATGGAGGACTACACTCGCCGCATCTTCAAGCGTGGACAGGAGATTGCTGCCAAGCAGGGCTTGATACTCGTAGACACCAAGTACGAGTTTGGCAAGCGCGACGGCAAGGTTTACCTCATCGACGAGATTCACACTCCAGACTCCAGCCGCTACTTCTATGCCGATGGCTACGAGGAGAAGTTTGAGAAGGGCGAGCCACAGCGCCAGCTCTCCAAGGAGTTCGTTCGCCAGTGGCTCATCGAGCACAACTTCATGAACGAGCCTGGCCAGCAGATGCCAGAGATTACCAACGAGTATGCCGAGAGCGTAAGCGACCGCTACATCGAGCTTTACGAGCACATCACAGGCGAGAAGTTTGACAAGGCTACCGAGGAAGGCGACATCGCAGCTCGCATCGAGAAGAACGTGAGCGAATGGCTTGCCACACGTAAGTAATATATAATAATGTATAAGCAAGAACAGATCAAGCCCTACGAGGGTACTGGAGACAAGGGAAAGTTGGTGGAGGAGATGTTCGACAACATCGCCCCTACCTACGACACCCTCAACCACCGACTCTCGTGGGATATAGACAAGGGATGGCGCAAGAAGGCTATCAAGCGACTTGCGCCCTTCTCACCGAAGAAGATACTCGACATAGCCACAGGCACAGGCGACTTCGCCATCCTCGCTGCCCAGATGCTGCATCCGGAAAAGCTCATCGGAGCCGACATCTCGGAGGGCATGATGGAGATAGGCAGGCAGAAGGTCAAGGGGCTCGGATTGGACGGGGTCATCTCCTTCGCCAAGGAAGACTGCCTCAACCTCTCCTTCGAGGACGAAACCTTCGATGCCGTGACAGCAGCCTTCGGCATCCGCAACTTCCAGAACCTAGACCAGGGACTGAAGGAGATGTGCCGAGTACTGAAGAAGGGAGGTCACCTCTGCATCGTGGAGCTCACCACACCCGTCAGTTTCCCGATGAAGCAGCTCTTCCGCATCTATTCGGGCACGGTGCTACCTATCTACGGTAAGCTCATCTCGAAAGACCAGAGCGCCTACGATTACCTCAACAAGACCATCGCCGCCTTCCCACAGGGCGAGGTGATGATGGATGTGCTCAAGAAGGCAGGCTTCGAGAAGGCAGAGTTCAAGCGACTCACCTTCGGCATCTGCACCATGTATTTCGCAACGAAGTAAGTCCTGCCACCCAAAGCAAGAATGCTTTAATTATGAATTATTAATTATTAATTATAAAACTAGTATGGACAAGTATGGACTCATAGGTTATCCCCTGGGGCACTCGTTCTCCAAGAACTACTTCAACGAGAAGTTTGAGAACGAAGGCATCAATGCTCAGTATGTCAACTTTGAGATACCTAGCATAGACGGACTGGCAGAAGTGCTAGACTCCAATCCTGAACTGAAAGGTTTCAACGTGACCATCCCCTACAAGGAGAAGGTCATCAGCTATCTCGACTCCATCAGTCCTGAGGCCAACGCCATCGGGGCTGTCAATGTGGTAAAGGTGGAGCACAAGGGCAAGGACACCATCCTCACAGGCTATAACAGCGATGTCATCGGTTTCACACGCAGCATTGAGCCTTTCATCGAGTCGTATCACAAGAAGGCTCTCATCCTGGGCACAGGCGGTGCCAGCAAGGCTATCAACTACGGTCTGAAATCGCTCGGACTGGAGACCGTATTCGTGAGTCGATACGAACGTCCCGACACCATACAGTATGACAAGATTACGTCCGACGTCATCAAGGAATACAACGTCATCGTAAACTGTACCCCTGTGGGCATGTACCCACACGTAGACGAGTGTCCGCAGTTGCCTTACGAGGCGATGGACACCCACACCCTTCTCTACGACCTCATCTACAATCCCGACGAGACCCTCTTCATGAAGAAGGGCAAGGAACATGGAGCCACCGTAAAGAATGGACTCGAAATGCTCCTCCTACAGGCTTTCGCCTCATGGGACTTTTGGCACGAAAATGACAAATAAAAAATAAATATTACTAGAAAATGAGTAACAATCGCTATATGATGCGCGGCGTAAGCGCAGCCAAGGAAGATGTGCACAACGCCATCAAGAACATCGACAAGGGTATCTTCCCACAGGCTTTCTGCAAGATTATCCCTGACATCCTGGGCGGAGACCCTGAGTATTGTAACATCATGCACGCCGACGGTGCGGGCACCAAGTCGAGCCTTGCCTACATGTACTGGAAGGAGACGGGCGACCTCTCCGTATGGAAGGGCATCGCACAGGACGCTGTCGTGATGAACACCGACGACCTGCTCTGCGTGGGTGCCGTGGACAACATCCTCGTTAGCTCCACCATCGGCAGAAACAAGATGCTCGTTCCAGGCGAGGTCATCTCTGCCATCATCAACGGCACCGATGAACTGCTGCACGAGATGCGTGAGATGGGCATCGGCATCTACCCTACTGGAGGCGAGACTGCCGACGTAGGCGACCTCGTGCGCACCATCATCGTAGACTCTACCGTTACCTGCCGCATGAAACGAAGCGATGTCATCGACAACGCCAACATTCGTCCGGGCGATGTCATCGTAGGTTTATCCTCTACAGGTCAGGCAACCTACGAGAAGAAGTACAACGGCGGCATGGGCAGCAACGGTCTTACCTCTGCTCGCCACGATGTCTTCGCCAAGTATCTCGCCGAGAATTATCCTGAGAGCTACGACCACGCCGTGCCAGAGGAGTTGGTTTACAGCGGCAAGTACAAGCTCACCGACGAGGTGGAAGGCTCACCTGTCAATGCAGGCGAGCTGGTGCTCTCTCCTACCCGCACCTACGCCCCAGTCATCAAGAAGTTGCTCGACGAGTTGCGTCCTGAGATTC
>CAVKXW010000043.1:0-22348 GCA_963660215.1 Bacteroidaceae bacterium
GCTTGTACACAGACCAAAAGACTTGGAAAAGAATGTACGAAGTGGCGGTTGCTGGCGACCCTAAAGGACGCACGCTAAGGGCGATAGGAACGCAAATAATGGTGAACAGAAACAAAATAAGCGGAGGTAAGAAATGACAGATTTGTTGAAGCCAGTGTCAAATGTTAAGATTGTTGACAGAAGTTTACTACAGCCGAATGATTACAATCCGAACGTTGTTTCGGAGCAAAACCTAGAATTATTGATACAGTCTATATTAACTAACGGCTGGACATTGCCTATAGTAGTCAGACCCGATTACACAATCATTGACGGATTCCACCGCTGGACTGTTTCGGGGCGTGAGCCGTTGGCTACGAAGCTAGGCGGAAAAGTTCCAGTTGTCATTGTTGACCACAAGGACAGGGCGGAAGATATGTATGGAACTGTTACGCACAACAGGGCAAGGGGTGTTCATCAATTAGCACCGATGAAGAGCATTGTTAAAACGCTTCTGAACGAGGGAAAGACTGTCGAGGAAGTCGGAAAGCAACTAGGCATGAGAGAGGAAGAGGTTTTCAGACTGTCAGACTTTACAAGAGATGACTTCCTGAAACTTATGACAGAGGGTGTGAACTCTTATTCAAGAGGGCAGATGATATTCAAGGAGAAATAAAATGGCGGACGGAATAAAAGACGGAAAAGTTGTAGCGGGTGTATTTGCCAATATGGTTGGCGTTACGCCAAGAGATATTCAAATGCTATGCAAAAACCATTCTATATCGGCACAGAAAATAGGCGGTGTGTGGTATATTCCTTTTCCGCAAGGATTGCAGGACTATATCAAGATATACAAGGACAAGGCGGAGGGGCGTGGCGGTGAGGCAAGGGAAGAGCTGGAAAGAAAGAAACTGCTCCACGACACAGAACTGAAAGAGGCGAAAGCAAGGCTTGCCAACCTTGAGCTGGAAGAGCGCACTGGAAAACTGCATAGTTCTGAAATAGTAGAGGAAACGCTTAACGATTTTGTTTTTTATGTCCGTTCATCATTGCTTGCAGTTCCCAGCAGAATTGCGACGGAGCTTTGCAGGAAACTAGATGTGTATTTTGGAAAAAAGAAACCGTCAGCGTCGGTTATATCGACAATGATAGAAGAGGAAATAAACTCAATTCTCATAGAGTTCTCTAGTTACCAGTATGACCCGAACAAAATGGAGCAGAAAAGAAAAGAGAAAGAGGGAATTGTGGAAGATTTGGCAGATGATGAAGATGATGAATGAGCTTCAAGGAGTGATTAATGTATAACTTTTATATTTACAAAGTAACAGACAAAGAAACAAAAGAATTTTATATTGGTTCTCAATGTCGTGGTTTGACAATAGGTGTAAATTATTTCACTTCATCACGAAACAAAGAGTTTAGAAATAAGTTCAAGTCAAATCCAAATCAATTTGAAATAAAAATAATAGGTGTTTTTGCAGATTCAGAAGCGTGCGTTTTACAGGAAAATATTTTTATTAAGAATAATATTAAAAATCCGTTATGTTTGAATAAAGCGTGGTACATTGGGAAAAATCGTCAATTCAGTGCTGTTGGTTTGAAAACGATGTTGGGGAAACATCATTCATTAGAAGCAAAAAAGAAAATGAGTTATATTGCTAAGAATAGAACTGCTGAAACAAGAAAAAGATTAAGTGATTCTCATAAAGGGCAAAAAGCTTGGAATAAAGGAAAACCATTTTCAATGGAATCCCGAAAAAAAATGAGTGAAGCACATATAGGTCAAATTCCTGCTAATAAAAAATCTATTATTTGTATAGAAACAGGCGTTATTTATAGCACTATAAAAGAGGCTACAAGAGAGTATAGTTTAGACCCTAGCAGTGTTGTAAAATGCTTAAAAGGTAAAAGAAATATATGTGGTGGTTTTCATTGGAAATATGTTTAAGGTGGTGGCTAAGAGTACGCTATGACAGAACATGAAAAGATAAATGAAGTACTTAAAAAATGTCTCAAAAACTTTGCTCCTCCACCTATAATGACAGTTACGGAATGGGCGGACAAGTACAGGTATTTGTCTGCGGAAGCGTCCGCAATGACAGGAAAATACAAGTCATCTTATACGCCGTATATGCGTGAGGTAATGGACGCTTTTAGCGACCCGAGCATTGAAAAAATATTTGTTGTGGCAAGTTCGCAGGTAGGAAAGACAGAAACCGAGCTTAACATACTGGGGTACATTGTTGACAACGACCCTTGCGGTGTTATCTTTGCAGTTCCGACAATCAATGACGCTAAGGACTTTTCAAAGGAGCGTATCGCTCCGTTAATCCGAGATAACCCGAAAATCAGAAGCAAGTTCGGAAGAATCAGACTGAAAAACTCTTCCAACACAATCAGAGAAAAGACATTCACGGGCGGTGTGCTTAACATTGTCGGTGTAAACGTTCCGTCCCAGCTTGCGTCAAAGCCTAGAAGAGTTGTTCTTGCGGACGAGATAGACCGCTGGACTACAGACACAGGAGGCGAGGGCGACCCGTTCGGCTTGCTTGAAGCACGTACATTGACTTTCTACAACCGCAAGATAGTAGCGGTAAGCACTCCGACAGTCAAAGGACATTCAAGGATTGAAGACCATTTCAAGACTGGAACACAGGAATACTGGAGCTATGAATGTCCGAACTGCAAGAAGTACAGCCACTTGCAGTTTGCGAGCATGAAGTTTGAGTATGACTTGGAAGTTGACAGGGATAAAAAAATCTACCACGTGAAAAGCGTACACTGGGAATGCCCGCACTGCAAAAAGCTGTTCACAGAAAACGAGATGAAGCGACAGCCAGCAAAATGGATAGCGCATAATCCAGACGCTTTGAAAAACAGAATACGTTCTTTTTGGCTGAACGGATTCTGCTCTCCTTTTCCGACCGCCTCTTGGGATTATATAATATGGCGTTTCTTGGAGGCTGGGAAAGACCCGAAGAAGCTACAGACCGTTTTCAACACATTGCTTGGCGAGTTGTGGGAAGATAGGCAGAACGCAACTACAGAGGAAGAGTTGCTTAATAGGCGTGAACTCTATACGGCGGAACTGCCCGAGGGCGTTTTGTTCTTGACTTGCGGGGTGGACACGCAGGACAACCGCCTTGAATATGAGGTTGTCGGGCATGGATTCTACAATGAGAAATGGGGAATCAAGAAAGGCGTTATCATGGGCAGACCCGACAAGGCGGACACGTGGGCAAGGCTTGACGATGTTCTGAATCATAATTATACTTTTTCAAACGGCAAGGCGTTAAAGATTGGAATTACCTTTGTTGACAGTGGCGGACACTATTCACCAGAGGTAAAGAGAGCTTGCAGAAACAGGCAGTTTATGAACGTCTTTGCAATCAAAGGAAAGGCAACAAGCGACTTGAACACGAACGCCCCTTATGTGTCTTTACCCTCTCTTGTAAGCGTGGAGAAAGAAAGCCCCGATGAGAAGTGCTGGCTTTACACAATCAACGTAAATCACGGAAAGCATTTTATATACGATTCATTGAAAGTAAAGGAAGCGGGGGAAATGTTCTATCATTTTCCGAGCAATCCCGACGCTGGATATAATGAAAGGTATTTCAACGGCTTGATGTCGGAAGTCGAGGTTATCAGAAACAACCGTGTGCAGTGGGTGGTTTTGGACGGACATGAAAGAAACGAGCCGTTGGACTGTAGGAACTATGCGAACGCTGGCTTTGTTCTTTTCGACCCCGACCTTGAAGCGCAATACAACAGGATTCACGGCTTGGCGGAAAACAAGGATATTGGGCAGACCGAGCGGGAAGACGGCTACGAATCTAATTCAGTAGGCGGAGAATCTTTTGACTGGGAGTGATAGAATGAACGAAGAGATAGACGAAACAGAAACAACGGAAACAACAGAATCCGCAAGGGTAACCGAGCTTAAAAGACGCTTGCAACTCTATAAGGACATGGAGGAGAAGATGTTGTCGGGCGGTGCGCAGTCGTACAACATCGGCAACCGTTCCTTGACACGCTACGGACTGTCGCTTGCGGACGTGCAGAAAAAAATATCGGAGCTGGAAGAAGAGATAAACGCAGAGGAAAACG
The DNA here is from genome assembly GCA_963660215.1 of Bacteroidaceae bacterium. GTDB lineage: Bacteria > Bacteroidota > Bacteroidia > Bacteroidales > Bacteroidaceae > Prevotella. Next base: position 4,087 of record CAVKXW010000043.1, read on the forward strand.
GAGCGAGCCGTTGGAGCGGAAACTTCTATCCGACAGACGACTAAAGGGGTTTTTGAATGAAGTTCACAGACACAATAGAGATAAAGCCAGCAGTCAAGGAAAACTTGACAGCTGAAAACAAGATACAGGCAAGCGGATATTCGCACGCTGGAGCAAGCTACACAAAGAACGCATTCAAGGGCTTTACTGGCGAATCAATAAGCCCGAAGCTGGACATTGACTATAACAATGCGGAGTTGCGTTCACGTTCAAGAATGTTGTGTATGTCCGCCCCTCTTGCGACAAGCGCAATAAGGACGCTAAGAACAAATGTTGTCGGCGTTGGAATCATTCCGAAGCCTAGAATTGACACGGACATATTGAGCATTGACGCAGACGTGGCGTTTGACATTCAGAAGCAGATTGAGCGTGAATGGAACTTGTGGGCGAAAGACAAAAACAGTTGCGACGCAACGGGCGTAAACGACTTTTACGGAATGCAACAGCTGGCGTTTTCAGCGTTCAGACAGAGCGGTGATTGCTTTGTTCTGTTCCAATGGGCAGACCCTACGGCACGCAATCCGTATTCCTTGCGGTTGCATATCATCGAGGCGGACAGAGTAAGCACTCCGAACCAGTACCCCCAGAACTATTCAAGGGCGTATTACAGCCAGACGGAGGGCGAGAACTCAAAGAACGGCAATCCGATTTATGACGGCGTGGAGATTGACAAGGACACAGGAAAGGTTGTTGCGTTTTGGATTTGCGACAAATACCCGAACGACTACACGGAAATCTACGCTAGAAACTGGGTAAGGGTTGAGGCGTTCGGAAAAGATACGGGACTGCCGAACATTCTACAGATAATGGAATCGGAGCGACCCGAGCAGTACAGGGGCGTTGCGTTGCTTGCGCCTTGCATGGAGCGTATCTTGCAGATAAACCGCTACGGCGAAAGCGTAGTCGCAACGGCGGTAATGCACGCAAAACAAACAATGGTGATTGAAACAACGGCAGACCCTACGGTTTTTCCGTTCGGAAAAGACGGACAACGGCAGAACATGGCGACAAGGGCTAGGGATATTGCTATCGGCACTGGGGCGGTAAACGTTCTTAAAGCGGGCGAGAAGATGAACGCATTCAAGCCAGAACAGCCGACTTCTACATACGAGGCTTTTATCCGCACGGCTGGAATGGAGATAGGGGCGGGGCTTGAAATACCACGTGGGCAATTGATGAAAGACTTCAATTCAAGCTATTCGGCGACACGTGGGGAATTGTTGGAATTTCAGAAATACGTTAGAATGAATCAGCAGTGGTTCATTTCAGACTTCTGCAAGCCAGTCTATGAGCGGTGGTTTACGGAGGCGGTGGCGAGAGGAAGAATCAACGCCCCCGACTTTTTCAAAGACCCGCTTATCAAGCAGGCTTACTTAAACTGCGAGTGGATAGTGCCGTCATTCGGACAGATTGACCCGACCAAGGAAGTGCAGGCACTTGAAACGGCGGTAAGGAACGGCTGGACTACGAACGAGGCGAGCGCAAGGCAGTACAACGGTTCGGACTTCTACCACAACGCAATGCAGTTGCAGAGGGAAAGGGAAGTAATGCCGAAACAGGAAGCGTCAGCAATTCCACAGCAGATTGTTGGAGAAAATACAAACGATGAAGAGGGAAACGAAGATGAATAAGTTCTACACTATCAGAGCGCAAGCGAACAGCGACACGGCGGAAATCGAGCTAAGCGGTGAAGTCTGTTCAGAACGCCCAGTGGATTTTTGGACTGGTGAAAAATTCGAGGGTGATTTTATCGCACTTGACGAGTTCAAGGAATCGCTTAAAGGGCTTGCGGGCAAGAAGAGCGTAACAATCAAACTCAATTCGCTTGGCGGTGATTTGTTCGCTGGCAAGGCGATTTATGACGAATTGAAAGCGTTGAAAGCGGACAAGACCGTTAAAATCATGGGCGTTGTCGCAAGCGCAGGAACTGTCATAATGCTTGCGGGCGATAAAGTCATTGCGAACACTGGCGACTTGGTGATGATACATGAGGCGAAATGCACAGTCATTGATTATCTTGACGCAGAACAGGCGCAAAGGGTTGTGAACTCACTGAACGCCTGCAACAAGTCAATGGCGGAGCTTTACGCAAAAAAGACAGGAAAGGGCGTTCAGGAAATCCTTAACGCCATGCACAACGAAACGTGGCTTACAGCACAGCAGGCGAAAGACTACGGCTTGATTGATGAAGTCGTGGACAGCGGAAGCCAGCTGAAACTGTCGGCAAGCGCAGACGGAAAGCTTTTTGTAGGCGCAAATCTTTTTGACTTGCACGGCGGAAAACTTCCCGAGGCAATCAGAAAGATGTTGCCAGTTATGAAAGAAAATTCAACGGCAAAAGCCGATGAAGATAAAACCGAAAAGGGGGTAAAAGCTATGGAAGCGAGAGCGGAAGCAATCGACACTGTAGAAAAACTTGAAACGGCTTACCCTGCACTTGTGGAAGCCGTGAAGAAGTCCGCTGTCAATGCGGAGAGGGCAAGAATAAAGGAGATTGAGGAAGTCGAAGCCTCATTTATTCTTGACAAGGAAACTGTAGCCAATGCAAAGTTCGGCGACAAGCCAATGGACGCTAGGGATTTGGCGTTTATGAACGCACAGGCGCAGTCGAAGATTGGAGAGGCGGAGCTTGAAAAACTCAAGAAAGACGCTGAAAGCTCCAATGCCAACAGAGTAACCGCAACAGGAAATGACGGCGTGGAAAACGGCAAGGGCGGAATCACCGCAGACCAGAAAGCCGTTGCCGACATCATGGCGGAGCTTGACAAGGAATTGCTTTAAGGAGGTAATGATATGGCAGATACAGCAGTAACAGATTCACAGATTGGAATCACACAGATTGAAAACTTTGACTTGCACGACCCACGCACCCTCAAGGTGTTTGCGGATAGATACGTTAAACCGAAATCATTCTTGAAAGATTTTTTCTTTCCGACAACTACAGCGGATATGTTCAGCACTGAATCAGTCTTGATTGACAGTATGAAACGTTCCCGCAAACCCGCTCCGTTCGTAATCAGCGGAAGCAAGGACAGTTCAAGAGATGGATTCGTTACAGACGAATACAAACCGCCTAGAATTGCTCCGTCAAGAACAATGAGGGTTGACGACCTTAAAAAGCGTGGCTTTGGGGAGCAGATTTTCAACTCAAACGACAAGCCGAATCTCCGTGCAGTCCGTATGACCGTGCAGGACATGAACGATATGTCCGACATGATTACACGCCGTGAGGAAATCATGTGTTCCGAAGTACTCCGCACAAACGCCTGCGTAATGAAGCACATTGACGCAAACGGCGGAGCGGACACAGAAACACATACCTTGAAGTTCTACAGCGGGGACGCAAACGACCAAGTTTATACACCTGCAAAGTCATGGGCGGACGCAAGCGCAGACATTCTTGGCGACATCTACGCAATGCGAAAGGTAATCAGAACAGCGGGAAACCCAGCGGACATTCTTCTTGTTTCCGCCGATGTTGCGGACGCTGTTATGAAGAACACAGAAATCAGAAGCCAGCTTGACAACCGCAGAATGGAAACAGGCAACATGAAGCCTATGGAGCTTCCAGACGGCGCAGTTAAGATTTGCGAGCTTAACGTAAAGGGCGCATGGGTGGCTGTCATCATGTATGACGAAACCTACGAAGATGATGACGGAAACGACACCGCATATCTTCCAGAGGGAACAGCCATTATGACAGCAAAGGCTTGCGGACGTGGCTATTACGGCGGTGTTATCCAGCTTGAACACTCAAGCGATGAATTCCAGTACTACGAGGGTAGACGTGTTCCGAAACTCATTAAGGACGTAAAGAACGATGAAAAGAAATTGCAGTTGGTTGCAAAGCCTATCATGGCACCAGTCGCCAAAATGGGCTGGATTGCGTCAACAGTAATTTTCACTGAATAGCTGGAAAAGGGGGATAGGCTATGATTAAGATTATCAAAGGCGTATACGGCTACAGAAACAACGGAGCTGTCGAGGCTAAAACAGCAAAGTCCGCTCCGTTCAAGTGCAGTTCGCTGGAGGAAGCCCGCCTTGTCAAGGCAGGGGTTGCGGAGTACGTAAAGGAAAGCGAGGCGGTTGTAACTCCAGCTGAAAACGCAAAGGCGACAGAAAAAAGAATTGAAGATATGTCATACCAAGAGCTACAGGCGCAAGCCAAGGCAATGGGCTTGACTGTCGAGGGAAACAAGAAAGCCGACTACATCGAGGCTATCAAAAACGCTGTAAAGGGCGGGGAGGAAGCCCCCTCTTTTGACGCTGGAAGCACGGTGGTAGGCTGATGAAAAGTTTTCGTGAACAGCTTGCGGACGACATCGGAAATACATTTCTGCTTGACACGGAGTTTGCGGAACAGCACACAATCGGGGACGGCGTAAACAGTTCTGATTGCCTTATGGTTGTTTGCGGAACAGGGCAGACCGCCCTTTTGTCGGGTGTGGAGCTAAGGGCTGGACACATTGCTGTTGTAATGCGGACGGACGAAGCCCCCGCCCAGCGTTCATACGGCTGTACAGTTTTTCTTGACGGTCAGACGTACACCGTGGAGAACGAGCCAGTGGACGACTTCGGCATGACCGAAATTCTTTTAAGGGCAAATTATTAAAGGGGGTTTGACGAATGGTAGAACTCATTGATAATTTGACGGAATGGCTACAGAAAGAAGTCTGCGACAAGATAGAGCTGAAAAAAGCGTCGTTAAGGGGCGACGCAAGCTACGAATACGAGCTTGTACACCCTACGGCGTTTCCGTGTTTCTGTCCTACGCAGGACAAGGCGCAGTTGCCCCGCACGCCGTCGGTTACCGTGCAGATAGACAAGGCGAGCGATGACTTGGCGAATGAATCGACCGTTGACATTGCGCTTGTGTTTTCCGTATGGAACACAGGAACGCACGACAACCGCAACAGCGAAAGGAAGTTTGAAAAGCACCTAGAGGGGTGGCGGGACTTGTGGCATTTCATCGACCTTGCAAGGGAAGCCATACGGCACAGTTTCAGCGTGGCGGGCTACCGTGTAACTGGCAGTATAGGTTTAAGACCGCTTGCGGGCGACAATGCGATTTTGGGAACTTATCCGTATTTTTTCGGAGAGGTTACTTTTTCAGTGGAAACTATCGAAAGTCCGTCGGCAGGGGCGGACATAATCAATATGCTACGGTAGGAGGATTAAGAAATGGCTAGTGATTACCTTTATGGAACACAGGCAAAGCTAGGCGATGACATCGTAAAGGCTAGCAAGACTTTAGGACGCATTGCCGTTGCGATAGGCACAGCCCCAGTCAATCTTGTAAGGGGCTATGCGGACAATGGGCTTGTGAACAAGCCTATCAAGCTGACAGGGGCAAAGGCGAAAAGCACAATCGGATATTCTTCTGATTGGAAGCACTTCACATTGTCGGAAGTTGTAAAGGCGTTCTTTGACAACGTGGGCGGAAATGTCGAGCCGTTGTACGTAATCAACATTCTTGACCCGTCTGTACACAGAAAAGCGGAGGCGACAACAAAGACGCTTACATTCGTGAACGGACAGGCGAGCTTTGCGAGCGACACAATCATACTTGACACTTTCGCCATTGCGGACAAGGCGGAGGGCGTGGACTACACGCTGGATTACAACTACAACAGCGGAAAAGTCATCATCGACACCAATTCGGCAAGCGTCAGAATGAACGGCGAGGCGGAAGTAACATTCTATGAAATCGACTATTCGTTCATGGAAGATGACGAGCAGAAAGCGGAGGCGTTCATCGGCGGAGTTTCCGCAACAGGCGTTAGGACTGGACTTTCAGCCCTTGACCTTGTGTATATGAACTGCTTTGTAATCTGCAACTACCTTATCGCCCCAGCGTTCACGCATATTCCAGCGGTAAGAAACGCAATGGTTTCAAAGGTTCAGAAGTTCAATGATATGTTTGACGGCATGGCTTACACAGACATTCCGACAGATGAAGATTCTGAAAACGTAATCGACACAAGGGCAAAGGCTATTGCTTGGAAGAATGCAAACAACTACAAGTCGGAGCGTGAGGTTGTGAACTACCCGAAAGCGCAGGACAGCGAGGGCAACATCTACCACCTTTCAACAATCCGATGTGTCGAGCAGTTGAGGGCAGACCAAAACAACAACTGCATTCCATACGAAACAGCGGGCAACAAGGCGGTTTCAATTGTTGCGAAGCCTTATGTTTCTGAAAGCGTCAGCATTGACGGCTACACAAGGGGCGAGGCGAACGAGCTTACACAGAACGGCATTGCAACGCTTATTCCGTGGGAGGGCGTTTTCAAATTGTGGGGTCATCACACATCGGCTTACGTTTACGGCGGAACATACAACAAAAGGGCAATCTTTGACACATCAATCAATATGCTGTTGTATCTGATGAACTCATACACAAAGGAACACGCAGACGAAATCGACAAGGCGATGAAGCTGTCGTTGAAAAAGGACATCGAGGACACGGAGAACAGAAAGCTCCGTGAGCTTGTGGCAATCGGCGCACTGCTGGAAGACCCAGACGGAGAAAGCCCGACATTCAAGTTCATTGCGGACAACAACCCTAGCGGTGATATTGTCGAGGGCTACTTTACATGGAATCTTGGAGCGACACCTACACCGCCGTTCGCAAGCGGTACAGCGATTGTCGCATACACAGACGCTGGCTTCAATGCTTATCTGGACGAATAGGAGGGCTTGACTTATGATGTTACTACCAACCAAAAAGGGCGCAATTGTCGCAACTTCCGTCCACATTGACGGCGTGCTTTGCGCAGACGACGCAGAGATAACACCGCCAGACGTAGAGTTTGTTACAGCGACCTTGCAGGCGGGCGGAGAGATTGAAGTTCCGATTGCGGGGCTTATCAACGCAATGGAGCTTGGAATCACCGCACAGGGAATCTCAAACCGCATGACAAAACTTGCAGAGCCAGAGAAGCATACAATCGTATGCAACGCAGTTCAGCAGGTTATCGGCATTGACGGAACAACCAGCAACGAGCAGGTGAAATACACTTTCACAGGCTTTGGAAAGAAAGTTCCGTCAACTTCCACAAAGCAGGGCGAGGCGAGTTCACAGGAATACACCGTTTCTGTAATTTCCTACAAAGCCACAGTCGGAGGCGAGGTAATCACGAACGTGAACAAGCTGACAGGCGACTGCATTATCAACGGCAAGAACTACGGAATCAAAATAAGAGCCTTGCTATAGGCTTTTCATTCCGCTAAAATTGAACAGCCCCTATCTTGCGTAGGGGCTAACTTTTAAGGGGGTGCTTGTATGAAAGCAACGATTAAGATTAAGAATCCGATTAAGGTAGACGGAAAGACAGTCAAGGAACTGCCGTTTGACACAGAAACATTCTCACTTGAAGAACTGGAAAGAGCAAACAAGCTCCTTGCCAAAATGGGAAAGGGAATGTCGGTCATGGAAACCGACTATGACTATCACCTTATCATCGCAAGAATCATTGTCGAGAAGTCGAGCGGTGGCAAAATCGCCTATGAGGACTTGAGCCGAATCAAGGGTTCGGACTTGTTCGCATTGCAGAGGGCGGGCAGAGATTTTTTATTGGAATCGGTGGCGGAAGCCCCCGACAGTACAGACGGGCAATCAGAAGCTACTGCCGAATCTACACAGGAAGCAGACCAGTAGAACTATATGCGAAGCCCCTAGAGTTTGTGTCTAGGGAGCTGTCAGAAGCGTATGAGGAACTACAGGAAGAAATAAAGGAACGAAAGAAAAGCAAAAGGGGGTAGCCTATGGCGGACAAGCAAGGAATAACAACTGCCGTTGTAAATATCATCGGCAATCTTGACAAATCCGTGAAGCAGTCGATTGACAAGGCGACAAAATCAATGAAAGCCCTTAAAGTCGCTGGGATTGCGACTGCCACCGCCATAGGCGCAGGAGTTGCGGGGGCGACTAAGTATCTTCTTGACCTAGGAAACGAGCTTGACGGAGCTTATGACACAATCCGCATAGGAACAGGCGCAACTGGCGAGGCACTGGAGGGCTTGCAGGGCGACTTTGAGAAAGTCTTTGCAAGCCTGCCGACCTCCGCCGAGAGCGCAGGACAGGCGATTGCGGACGTGAACACAAGGCTTGGCTTGAGCGGTGAGGAATTGCAGGAAGTTTCAAAGAGGGCAATTCTTCTAAGCGAAAACCTAGGGCAGGGCGACTTGACAACCGTAATTGAAAAGTCATCAAGGGCTTTGCAGGCTTGGAACGTTGACAGCTCCGAAATGGGCGACAAAATGGACTACCTATGGAAAGTGAGCCAGTCAACGGGAATAGGCTTCAACGAGCTTGCGGAAAAGACGCAGAAATACGGAGCAACATTCCAGTCTTTGGGCTATGACTTTGAGAGCGCAAGCACGCTTATAGGACAGCTTGTAAAGAACGGCGCAGACGTTGACAGCGTTCTTGCTGGTATGCGCACATCTATAGGAAAACTCACTGCGCAGGGATTGAGCGCAAGCGAGGGATTCGAGCAGTACTATTACAACATCAAGAACGCAAAAGACGAAACAGAGGCTATGAGCATTGCCAGCGAGATATTCGGCACGAAGAACGGCGCATTAATGGCAAGCGCAATCAGAAGCGGGCGCATAGAGGTAGGAGCGTTGACGGCGGAGCTGTCAAAGAGCGGTGAAACAATCAGCGGTTGCGCATGGGATACAATGGACTATGCGGAAAAGTTGCAGGTGATGAAAAACAAGATGAAAGTTGCGCTTGCGCCTCTTGCAAACTCCGTGTTCGACAGCCTCAACGCCCTTATGCCAGTAGCGGAAAAGGGCATGGAGATACTCACGGGGCTTATACAGAAGTTCGGCGGTGCGCTTCCTAGCCTTGTGCCGATAATTTCAAGCGTGGCGGACAAGGTGGTTACATTCATAGGCGACCTCATGCCGACAATAGAGGCGGTGGGAAACGGAATCATTTCAGCGGTAAAGGGCGCAATCCCGTTTGTAAAGGAGGCTATAACCTCCGTAATGGGGCTTGTGCAGAAACTCATGCCGACAATACAATCCCTTATGCCGACAATCATAGGCACATTGCAGAAGATACTGCCTCCAGTAATGAAGATTGCGCAGACCGTGGCAAAGGTCATAAACGGCATACTGCCAGTTGTATCTAGGCTTGTTGACGCTATAGTTCCGATTGTTGCGGGGCTTGTTGACACGATAGCTCCAATCATAGGCGGAATAATAGACGTTGTAATGCCAGTTGTCGATACGGTAACAAGCGTGATACTGCCGATATTGCAGGGCGTGTTCGGACAGATAACGGTGCATATAAACTACATAAAGGAAGTTCTGACAAACGTAATCGGCTTTATTCAGAACGTGTTCACTGGGAACTGGGCGGGGGCGTTGGAAAACGTGAAGAATCTTGCCCTTGCTCCGCTAAACTACATTAGAGGGCTTTTTGAGAATATCGTTTCAACGGTTCAGAAAGTCATAAGCGCAGTAAGCGAGAAATTCCCGACAATCGGGGCGGTGCTACAGAGCGTGTTCAACGCTGTAACGCCGATTATCGACAGCATAAAGGGCATATTCAACGGGCTTACCGACTTTATTAAGAATGTGTTCACTGGAAACTGGAGGGGCGCATGGGAAGCGGTCAAGAGCATTTTCACAAACATTTTCAGCGGGCTTGCTGGAATAGTGAAAGCTCCGCTTAACGCAGTAGTCGGAATCGTCAATAAGGTTATCAGCAGTATCAATTCCGTAGGGTTCAAGATACCCGACTGGGTGCCAGTAGTAGGCGGAAAGGCGTTCAGCCTCAACATTCCGCAGATTCCGACGTTTGCGCAGGGCGGAATCGCCACATCTCCGTCAATTTGCGGTGAGGGCGGTTTTCCCGAATACGTTATCAGCACAGACCCGAAGTATAGGGGCGCAAACCTTGACTTGCTTGCGCAGGCGGGCAATGCTCTTAACATCGGCACTGTTGCGGACGGCTTGAGCGCAAGGGCTGGAACGGTAAACAACACGACAAACAACGAGGGCGGAAAAGTCTACAAAATCGAGTTTGCTCCAGTCATCAACTGTAGCGGAAACGCAAACGGCAATGACATAGTGGAGGCACTAAAGGCAAGGCTTCCAGAGTTCGTGGACATGATAACAGGTGCGCTTGAGGCGGAAAGAGAGGGGGCTTATTGATGACAAAGTACAAGACAAAGAGCGGTGAAACGTTCGACCTAATCGCATACAGTCTTTACGGCGATGAGATGAAGTCAACGGACATAATAGCGGTGAATCCACGCTTTGCGGACTACATCGTGTTCACTGGCGAGGAGGTTTTGAATCTTCCTGATGACGTGGAGACGGCGGACAACTCAACCCTAGCCCCATGGAGGCGTTAGAATGGTAACGGCGGAATGGAACAGCCAGAAATGGCAGGTGAGCGGGAAAATAATCAGAGGGATTGAGGAGATAAGCCTCTCATGCGAGGCTAGGACGGAGAGCGACAAGGAGAGCGGTTGCGAGAAGTGCATAGGGCGGACGCTTGAGAAAATGGAGGTGAGCTTTGCGACCGCTGTTTCCGCTGGAGGAAACCCTAAGACGGAGCAGGGGGCGTTGCAGAAGCTATGCGGAAAGTCCGCTCCGTTCTACTGCGGAACAGAGCAGTTGGGCGACAACGACTTCATACTCAAGTCTGTTGACATGACAGAGGGCAACTTGACACCGAAAGGCGAGATTGTATCGGCAAAGTTCAAGCTGTCTTTCATTGAGGACGCAAGCGAGCAGGAGAAAAACGGAGCAAAGGACAACGCCCCGAAAATCAAGATAAACTACGAGGGAACGGACATTTTCCCGAAAATATCTGTCTACAGCTTGCTTTACACGGAGTATGCGGAAAGCCATGCGGACGTGCTGGAAATACAGTTCAACGACACTGGAAAGAACTGGGCAAGGTGGGATAGCGGAAAGATGAAGAACACCGAAATATCAGTCGAGGCGGAGGGCGTAAAGACGGGCAAGATGTTCATCTACTCTTGCGAGCCGAAGAACGGCGTTTTTGTGCTTAAAGCGTTGAGCGTTCCGACAGACTATAACGCCACAAGCACAAAGTCTTGGGAGAATGCGACACTGGAGGACATAGCGCAAGGGATAGCGGAGAAGCATTCGCTGTCATTCAAGGCTTACAGCACGAAAAAGAAGAAGCGGAAGTACGTCCACCAAGACAACGGGGGCGACTTTGCTTTTCTGAAAAAGAGGTGCGAGCTGGAGGGTGCTTGCTTCGTTGTCTATAACGGAACGCTTAATCTTTATGACGAAAAGGAAATTGAAAACGGCAGTGCTGGAGAAAAAATCAACATTGACGATGAAAAGTTCGTGAAGAGCAGTCCGACTGAAAAGGTGAATCTTGCTATCGGCGAGTACAATGTGAAGAACGGACGCTATGCGGGAACGGCTACAGACAGCGAATATACGCTGAAAAAAACAGAGATTGTCAGCGAGGCAGTGGAAAGCGACGGCGACTGCGAGAAAATAGCGACGGCACTTTTACGCAAGGCGAACAAGGGCTTGCGGACTATCGAGATAACAACGGACTTGAAAAAAGGAATTTCAGCGGGAAGCGTTATTTCCTGCCAGAGCGGGAAAAAGAAAACTTGGAACGCAGATTTGTTTGTCTACAAGCTACGGCACAATTTCTTGAAGAACAAGACAACGCTATGGGCTAGAAAGCCGTTGAGCTACTAGGAGGTGGCGGAAATGGCGAGAATAGGATTCGGAATCATACAGGACTTCGGGACTGACAAAGACCCGAACGGCAACCCGATAACGGCTAGGGTTATTCCCGAGGAGAGCGACGGCACAGTGTCGTTGCAGTTGTACATTCCCTTTGACTTGCGGGGCGTTATCCGCAACGTAAAGGAAAACGAGAATGTGTTCTACGCAGTGAAAGCGGACGGCACGGGAATTATCATCGCCGTAGTTCCAGACTACACGCAGGGCGAGTTTCCAGACTGGGACTTCATTGTGCGCAACGAGAAGAAGCCGTTGCAGATAAACGGCGATGTCCATATCAAGGGCAATGTGCAGATAGACAAGGACTTGATGACGGGCGGAAACAGCCTAGTAAAGGGCAACGCCGATGTTGTCGGCAACTTGTCGGCGGACGGGGACGTGTGCATAAACACAACGATTGAGGCAAAGGGCGGAAACCTCAACATAGACGGAGCGCAGATTAAGCTGAACGGAATGACAGCCACAGGCGCAATGGCGTTCAACGGTTTTCCAGCTGGAATGGACACGTTCACGGGTGCGCCAGTGTCGCAAGATACGGTAATCGGAGCAGGCTCTATCGCTGGCGGTGTTGCTGTCGGAAACGAGGGAAGCTACACGCCGATAGACGACAACGAGGAGAGAGAGGGGGGCGGAAATGGCACTTGATAAGGATTCCTTAACAACTGCGATGATTGAAGCCGTGAAGTCATGCCCCGACGGAGGAGATGAGGCAATGGCTAGGCTGGGGAAAGCCGTAGAGGACTATCTAGTGGCAAATACGGTGGCGGTGTATGCGTGGGTTGCGGTAGACCCAAAGGGAAGCCCAGATTCGACAACGGCTTTTACGGCGGTTCTTTCCGCAAGCGGAACAACGTTTGAGTGCAAGCCAAAGGACTTTGACGACTTCATAGCGAGGCTGGCGGAATGGCTGAACGGAATAAAGATTAACGCTCCGTCTGGCTTTTCCGTGTCCCCGCTTATGACAACGGCGGGAACTTTCACGGCTGAACAGCTGGGGAGCTTTGCGGACAAGACGGACTGCGAGGGGGCGATGAAAGACGCATTCGGAAAGATAGCGGAGGGGTGTATCGCTGGGTGGAAATCCACGTACATAATGACAGCGGGAAGCGGAAGCCATTCAGCGTTCACAGGAAGCGCAACGCTGTCTTCCGTGGCGTAAAGGAGGCGGACATGGTTCAGTGCGAGTATCTAGGACGGAAGTTCTCACTGTCAAGCAAGGCTGTAAAGAACTTGAAAGCGGTGGAGCTAAGGACAGAAATAGACTATGAGGAGAAAAAGACGGCTGGCGGAATGCCACAAGTGAACATCAAGGGCTACAAGCCACAGAGCATACCTTTAGAGTATAATTGCGTTACAAGCGCAGGCGTTGACCCTTACGAGGAATACAAGGCTTGGAAAAAGAAAGTCGGCAAGGGCGGTGAGTTCTATGTCGGAAGCGACCAGTTCGGCGTTGACATTTTCGTTCTGAAAGGCGTTTCCATGACGGGGGCTAAGGTCAACATCAAGGGGCGGTTCGTAACGGGGACTATCAGCTTGAGCCTTACACAGGACATTGTATCGACAGGAGGAAAATAAATGCTTGCGAGCGGAAACGGAAAGACGGAGACCTGCACAAGGAATCTCATGCGGATATTCAAGGGGGAAGTTCCCTATGCGAGGGGCAAGGGGATAGACCATGCGAACATAGACAGACCAGTAACAACCGTGATAGCACGGCTTGCGACTGAAACAAGAAAGATGATAGAGAAGTACGAGCCGAGGGCGGAAGTTGACAATGTTTCTGTCAAGGCGGACTTGGCGGAGCTTGGCTATCTCACTACAACGGCTGAAATAGAGGAGGCGGAATAATGGGCGGACTTACATATTTTGACACAACGGCGGAGAGCCTTTATAAGACTTACTGCGACAAGCTGAAAACGCTTACGGGCGAGAAGTTCTATGAGGGCGATGAACGGCTTGTATATGCGCAGTGCTTTTTCACCGTCATTGTCGCATTGTTCAACACATTCAACGAATCGGCAAAGGCTAGAATGCTGAAATATGCCTACGGCGAGATTCTGGACGCTATAGGCGAGTTCAAGGAGTGCGAGAGGCTTGAGCCGTCAAACGCAACCTGCAAGGTGAGGTTCACGACAACATCGGCGAAGTCAAGCTCCCTTGTGATACCAGCGGGAACAAGGGTGTCCGACGGCACTTACACATTCAGGACTGTTGCGGACTGCGTTCTTCAAGTCGGCTTGCTGTCCGTGGAAACAGAGGCGGAGTGCGTAACTGGCGGTTCCAGCGCAAACGGCATTCCAGTCGGTTCGCTCTCAACCATGATTGACAACGTGGCGGGGGTAACTGGCTGTTCAAACACGACTGCGACAGTCGGAGGCGATGACGGCGAGCCGTACCCCTATGACGCTGACAGCCACCCCGACGGAGATGACGGCACGGGCGATGACAGGTACAGGGAAAGAATAAGGCTTGCGAACGTCAAGTATGCGTGCGCAGGCGGAGAAAACGCATACATCTACTGGACTAAGACGGCAAGCGCAGAAGTCGTTGACGTAAAGGTGAACAACGACGCAGAGGCGGGGACTGTTGACCTTGTGGTGATGACAAAGGACGGCACTCTTTCAGATGATGTCAAGGGCAAGATTCTTGAGGTGTGCAACGCCGAGGACGTGCGACCGATGAACGACCTAGTTACCGTGTCCGCTCCAGAGATAGTTCCTTATGACATCGAGATTGAGTACACGGTTTTGGACGGAAGCCAAGCGCAGGCGATTGCCGACTTGACTGGCGAGGAGGGGGCTTGCAACAAGTTTGACGCTTACACGGGCGAGAAGCTGGGGCGGGACATAAACCCCGACCTGCTGAAATACTACTGTATGCAGTCGTCAATCGGAGAGGACAAGGGGGCGGTGTGGAGCTGTAACATCGTACAGCCGACCGCACAGGAGCTTACGGGCAGACAGGTTGCCAAGTGGAGCGGAAAAGTCATTCTGCATGAGCCTAACGTTAAGTTCGGCGAATCGTAAAGGAGGCGGAAGAATGAGGCTGAAAGACCTAGACCTTGGAAGAATAGTTCCAGACTGCATGAAAGACGACGCTTGCATAAAGGCGTTGAATGCGACGCTTGAGCCTCTTGTCAAGGAGCTTGCTGTCAAGGCAAGGAATCTGTCCGTATGGGATAGGCTGGAGAAGCTGACGGACGAGGAGCTGGACAACATAGCGTATGAGTTCGACATTCCTTGGTACAGCGATGAGTACCCTAGAGAGGTAAAGGCGGAAGTCATAAGAAACAGCGACCCGCTGTTGCGCCGTCTTGGAACGCCGTATATGTGCAGGCAGACAATACAATCCATATTCGGCGACTGCAAGCTGGAGGAATCCGTAATAGACTACGAGGGCAAGCCCCACTATTTCAGGATAACGGTTGCGAACGGCGAGGAGCTGACAGAAACAAACTACAAGAGGCTTCTTTATCTGATTAACAAGGTGAAGAGAGCGTCAAGCAGGCTTGAGAAGCTGATGTCCGTTTACACGTCAAGAATGGACGAGGCGGTGTGTATGTCGGCTTGCGATGTTTCAATAGATAAAGTACAATTCGACTTAAACGGCTATAAGGTGGTGTAGAAACATGGTGAACAAAGTATATCTGACGGCGGAGGGTGCGAGAGTTTCCGCCTACTGCCAGAACAATGACATAGCGGTGAAGTTTACGGAGTTCGGGATTGGAAGCGGTGAGAACTACAATCCAGCGGAAGCAACAAAGATGACAGACAAAGTGCTGACAGTCCCGATACAGTCGTGCGTGAAGATAGCGGGCGACCACTACAGGATAAGGGGCGAGTTCGTCAATGAAATCTTGGAAAGCGACTTAGTCTATAGGGAGCTTTGCCTCTACTGCGAAGATCCCGAGAATGAGGGCGAGAAAGTCATGTACTGCTACGGCAACGCCAAAGGCACGGACTTTGACTATACGGAGATTATCCCAGCGTTCACAACGGGCGGAAACCAAGTTGCAAGAATCGTCGCCGTTGATACCTTTGTCGCTGGAGGCAATGCGACATTCTATGTTGACAACTTGGCGAAAGCCGACATAGCGACGGTTCAATCGCTAAGAGATGACTTGGAGGCGCACAAGGCGGACACAGGCAACCCGCATAGCGTAACGGCTGAACAGCTGGGGCTTGGGAACGTTGACAACACGGCGGACGCAGACAAGTCCGTGAATCATGCGGAGAGCGCAGACCTTGCGACACAGGCGGAGCAGGACGCTGACGGAAACATTATTTCTGTAACCTACGCAACAAAAGAAGAGCTAAGCGGGTTCGGCTTGAACATTGCGTCGGGGAACTTGAATTTATCATTTGCGGAATAAAAGGGGGCTAGATTATGGTATCAATGACAGTAGCGGAATTTATATCGGCTTTGGGTTCTTCTGTAAAATATATCACTTACGACACGACACAGAGCGAGGGCGTAACGCTTAGCGATGACGGACTGACAGCGAATGTGTATAACGTGGCAATAAGCGGTGCGTTTGCAAGCTCTTCAACCGATATTGGCTTGTATTTTCCTGCAACTCTAGTAACAGCAGATTTGCGGGGCTTGGACACATCGGGCATTACAGCTATGAGCTATATGTTCTGCGAATGTTCAGCGTTGGAGAGCGTGGATTTGTCCAGCTTTAACACAAAGAATGTCAAAACCACTGCTGGTATGTTCTATGGGTGCAAGGCACTTAAAAACATAGACTTGTCGAACTTCGATACATCGAGTGTTACGAACATGAGTTATATGTTTGAATACTGCGCAATGGAAACTTTGGACTTGTCGGGCTTCGATACATCGAATGTTACAACATTGTCTTATATGTTCTTCGGCTGTTCATCGTTGAAAAAACTTAATCTGTACAGCTTCGGCACTTCAAAGGTTTTAAGCAATACAAAAATGTTCTACAGCTGTTCTGAAACGGCAATTTGTATCAATCCGTCTATCTGGACGCTTGGCACAAGCTCTACGCTGGGCGGTGGAAGCGGACTGGTTTTCATAACCAGTGTAAGCATGACTGTAAGCGAGCTTACGTCGGCTTTAGGCTCTATTGTAAAACATATCACCTATGACACGTCAAAAGGCTACGGAGTGATACTTAGCTCCGACGGCTTGACTGCGAACATAAACGGCGTGGTGTTGAGCGGTGAGTTTTTAAGCTCCGACCACTTCCCGATAAGCCTAGTTACGGCGGACTTGCGGGGGCTTGATACTTCCGACGTTACCAGCATGGCTTATATGTTCTATGGCTGTTCAGAGCTGGAAACCCTAGATGTGTCCAGCTTCGACACTGCAAGCGTTGAAGATATGGCTTGTATGTTCAGCAGGTGTTCGGCATTAACGGCACTAGACTTGTCCAATTTCGACACAAAGAGTGTTACAGACATGAACAATATGTTCTACAACTGCAAGGCACTGTCAACATTGGACTTGTCCGAGTTCGACCCCGCAATCGTTGAAGATATGAGTTCTATGTTCGAGGGGTGTTCAAGTCTGACAGCCTTGGACTTATCCAGCTTCGATACGGCGGTCAATGTTACAACCGTGAAAAGTATGTTCTACGGCTGTTCAAGCCTAAAGACATTGGACTTGTCTACTTTCTACACGCCAAGCGTTACAACCATGGCTTCTATGTTCAACGGCTGTCATGCGCTGTCAAAACTGGACTTGTCCAGCTTCGGCACGTCCGAAGTTACAACTATGGCTAATATGTTCGCCAACTGCGAGGCATTGACAAAGCTGGACTTGTCTAGCTTCGGCACTGCCAAAGTAACAGACATGAGCCTCATGTTCTACAACTGTTCAAAGCTGGCAAGCGTAGATATATCCAGCTTCAACACTGCAAGCGTTAAAACCATGAAAGCCATGTTTGACGGCTGTTCGGCAATAACAGCACTTGACCTGTTCACCTTTGACACCTCAAATGTTGCGGATATGTCTTATATGTTCCGTGGCTGTTCAGCGTTGAAAACCTTAAACTTGAGTAGCTTTGAGACTTTGAGCGTTGAAGATATGAGCGATATGTTCAAGGGTTGCGAGGGCGTTACAATTTCAATTGCCGAGGGAAACTGGACGCTTGGCACGGAATCAACGCTGGGCGGTGGAACAAAGCTAAATTTTGAAAACAATGACAGATTCTTAGTCAGCGTTAAATTTCTTAGGGAAAACCTAGAGCGTTACGACGCAATCGTGAAGAAATCCATTTCCAGCGTGAAGTCCATTTTCGACATCATGTACCCCGTTGGTGTAACCTACGTGCAATACCCACAGCAGTCAAGCCCTAACGACCTATGGGGCGAGTTCAGCACGTGGGAAGCCATAGACTATGACGGTGCGTTCTTCCGTGCGAGCGGTGGCAACGCCAACGCCTTTATAGAAAAAACGGGCGATTTGAGTAAGCAGGCGGAGGGCT
>CAVKXW010000044.1:0-20773 GCA_963660215.1 Bacteroidaceae bacterium
TACTTCCTAGCAGGAATGCACTCCTACGCATAAAAAAGAAATAGGCTTCATCCTCCATAGAAGCCTATTAGATAAAGCAACGAAAGCGGCTTCATCAGTAAATGAAGCCGCTTTCATTTTATACCATGAGAAAAGCCGCAACCCTTTCGAGCTGCGGCTTTATCAAAATACATCCCCCAACCTATCGGAAGGGAAACGACAATTTAAACTTCTATCGATAATCTAATATATGAAAGGCATAAGCCTCAAATATTATTCCTTATATTACTTAGCGTAAGCTACGCTACGTGTCTCACGGATAACGGTAATCTTAACCTGTCCAGGATAAGTCATCTCATTCTGAATCTTGGTTGCAATCTCGTCTGAGAGCTTGGTACTCTCCTCGTCGCTCATCTTATCTGCACCAACGATGACACGAAGCTCACGACCTGCCTGGATAGCGTAGGTCTTGGTTACGCCTGGATAGCTCATAGCGATAGCCTCAAGGTCGTTGAGACGCTTGATGTAAGCCTCTACAATCTCACGACGTGCACCTGGGCGAGCACCAGAGATGGCATCACAAACCTGTACGATAGGAGCCAACAAGGTGTTCATCTCCATCTCGTCGTGGTGAGCACCGATGGCGTTGCAGATGTCTGGCTTCTCCTTGTACTTCTCTGCTATCTTGGCACCATAGAGTGCGTGTGGCAACTCGCTCTCCTCGTCTGGCACCTTACCAATATCGTGCAAGAGACCTGCGCGCTTAGCCTTCTTTGGATTCAAACCGAGCTCTGAAGCCATCACTGCACAAAGGTTGGCTGTCTCACGAGCGTGCTGCAAGAGGTTCTGACCGTATGAAGAACGATACTTCATCTTACCGATGATACGAATCAACTCTGGGTGCAAACCATGGATACCAAGGTCGATGGCTGTACGCTTACCAGTCTCGATGATTTCGTTGTCGAGCTGCTTCTTTACCTTGGCTACCACCTCCTCTATACGAGCTGGGTGGATACGACCGTCGGCTACCAACTGGTGGAGAGCCAAACGACAAATCTCACGACGCACAGGGTCGAAAGCTGAGATAACGATAGCCTCCGGGGTATCGTCTACTACGATTTCTACACCTGTAGCTGCCTCCAAGGCACGGATGTTACGACCTTCACGACCGATGATACGCCCCTTTACCTCGTCATTGTCGATGTGGAACACGCTGACAGAGTTCTCGATAGCCGTCTCGGTAGCCACACGCTGGATGGTCTGGATAACTATCTTCTTAGCCTGTTGGTTGGCATTGAGCTTGGCATCGTCCATGATCTCGTTGATATAGCTGGCAGCATCGAGCTTAGCCTGGTCTTTCAAGCTCTCGATGAGGCGATTCTTAGCCTCCTCTGCGCTCAAGCCAGAGAGTTCCTCCAGCTTAGCCTGTTCCTGCTTCTGCATTTTTTCCAACTCCTGCTGCTTCACAGCCAAGAGCTTCTTCTCGTTCTCCACTCGCTGTTGGTTCTGTTCCACCTCCTGCTTGCGTCGACCGAGGTCTTCCTGACGCTGGTTGAGCGAGATTTCACGCTGCTTGAGCTTGTTCTCGTTCTGCTGGATGCGAGAGTTGCGCTGTTGCACCTCTTTTTCCAGTTCAGCCTTCTTATTGAGGAACTTCTCCTTTACTTCGAGAAGTTTTTTCTCCTTTACTACTTCTGCCTCTTTGTTGGCAGCATCAATCATTTGATTATATTTTCCCTTGATTACATAGCGGAAAATGAAATACCCTGCTGCGCCTCCCACAATGAGAGCCACAAGGGCTGCTATAATTGTTACTATCATTATATATATGTATTATTAATATTCTATTTCAAAGCTTCTTCTATCTCGGAGGTTAGCTTCGCAAGAATATCATCGTAAGGCTTCGTTTCATTTCTATCAGCCTCTTTCTCATATCTCAATGCCACGTCTATCAGCGCCATATACAAGATTTCCTTATCGCTTTTGCGACCCTTGAATATCTTGGTATACGAGTTGACTATATCATCTATCAGCTTAGCTGACTTTCTGTAATACTCCTCATCCTCTCTAGGTATTCTAACAGAGAGGTCTGTATCATAGACATGTAATCTTATGAGTAATTTGTCTTGTTCTGCCATCGCTCCGATTTTATTTTTCACTCAGTAGCGTTATACACTTGTTGACATCCCTGATGAGCTTGGCGATGCGCTTTTGCGTAGTTTCCATGTCGGCATCCGAAATGGTCATCATCTTAGCCATCTTCAGGCTGTCAAAATCATGCTGTGCCTGAGTCAACTTTTCCTCCAATGCCTTAATCTTGGCATCGCGCTCATCCACCATTGCATAGAGCTCCGCATTCTCTTGCTTAACTTCGTCAAACTTAAGAAGCATCTGCCTTACTCTCGTGGCAAACGTATTGATTGTTTTCTCATTTGCACTCATGACTATTTCTTTTTGGCTACAAATTTAACTGAATATTTTGAAAAAAACAAATATTCTTCATTTTTTTTTCGATTTGGGCGCAATTTTATTACTTTCCCATCTTCTGCTTTGCCTTTTCTACCTCTTCATCAGAAGGACGTGGCTCTTTTTTCGCCAACATCAACACCTGGAAGGTGAAATCGGTAACCCACTGCTGACTGAAGCCTAAGCGCTTGTTGAACTGGCGCAACTGGAGCACCGTCTTCAGCACACTAGCATCGGAATAATCATTTTTATTGAAGATATTGTCTACCGTCTGAGCTGTCAACTTGTAGAGAGACTTCTTCATGAAACTTGGCAAACGGAGCTTAAACTTCATCAAGTTGCCCATCAACATCATCAAGTCCTGGGTGAAGTTCTGGAACTGGATGAGATAGACGTTCACATCCTGCAACTTGTGACAGTTTTTTCTGATACTAGAATCAATTTCCTTGAAAAAGAGCTCATCGGTATCATAGATGTTTTTCATCATTTTCTTCACCTGTGCCTTCTCGCCGATTCCCAGGCGATTGTTTACCGTAGGTACATGCAAGCTTGTTTTGAAAACGCGAAGGTCTGGCAGCATCGCCAGATTAGTTATACCCAACTGAGAGGCTAATGCGGCTTGAAAATATACACGAACCAAAGTCATGTAATCTTCCATGCCACCCACCTTATTATTGTCGTCTTTGCGACCGAATAGTTTTGAAAATATTCCCATTCCTTTAATTATTTATATTCATTGTCGTTCTAAAATGTTCTGCAAAAATACAACAAAATCGCTAAATATCAAAATTCATTAGTTGTTTTTTCGTATAAAACATAAAAAATAGGGCAAAAATGACGATTTTATGTCTTTTCATTTCCCCCATTCAATATTTTTTATTACCTTTGCCACGTTTTAATAATAGACATTTCAACCCAAAGGACAAGAAATAGAGAAGATATGAAAGGAATCGTTTTAGCAGGTGGCTCAGGTACAAGACTCTACCCTATCACCAAAGGCATCAGCAAACAGTTGATACCTATATTTGACAAACCCATGATTTACTATCCTATATCCGTGCTCATGTTGGCAGGTATCAAGGATATTCTAATCATATCTACCCCATTTGATTTACCAGGATTCAAGCGTCTCCTGGGTGACGGTAGCGACATCGGCGTGCATTTCGAATATGCCGAGCAGCCTTCGCCCGACGGTTTGGCGCAAGCTTTCATCATCGGAGAGGATTTCATCGGTGACGATAGCGCTTGCCTTGTATTGGGAGACAACATCTTCTATGGCGCAGGTTTTTCTGGTTTGCTCAAAGAAAGTGTA
The DNA here is from genome assembly GCA_963660215.1 of Bacteroidaceae bacterium. GTDB lineage: Bacteria > Bacteroidota > Bacteroidia > Bacteroidales > Bacteroidaceae > Prevotella. Next base: position 3,758 of record CAVKXW010000044.1, read on the forward strand.
AAAGCTGCCCAAGAAGGCCAAGCAAGCGTTTTCGGTTACTATGTAAACGACCCGGAGAGATACGGCGTGGCGGAGTTTGACAAAGACGGCAACTGCCTCAGCATTGAGGAAAAGCCAACGCATCCAAGAAGCAATTACGCTGTCGTTGGACTATACTTCTATCCAAACAGCGTGGTAGAGGTTGCCAAGAACATCAAGCCTAGCGCACGAGGCGAACTGGAAATCACCTCCGTCAATCAGCATTATCTGGCGGAAAAGACATTAAAGGTGAGAACCCTACAACGTGGTTTTGCATGGCTAGACACAGGTACCCATGACAGTTTGTCGGAAGCCAGTACCTTCATCGAAGTCATAGAAAAGAGACAAGGACTGAAGATTGCCTGCCTAGAAGAAATAGCATACAAGCAAGGATGGATTGACAAAGAGCAATTATTGAAACTTGCACAGCCTATGCTCAAGAATGGCTACGGGCAATATCTGAAAGAATTGGCGGAAAGGGAATAGAAGCCAAATGCTTTTCTAAAACACATATAATAAATGTATAAACAAAAAACAACATTATAAGGTAATGGAAGAAACAAAGAACTTAGAACTGGGAAGCGTACAAGAGCAAGAAGAGAAGTCGGCCATCGACTTTCAACTGATTTACTCAACCCTTATCCTCAACTGGAAATGGTTCGTACTATCCCTTGTCGTATGTTTGGGTTGCGCCTACCTTTACTTGCGCTATGCCACTCCGCAGTACCAAGCTACCACCAAGGTATTGGTCAAGGACGATGACCAGAGCAAGAACAGAGGTATGGGCAACAGCATGATTCAAAATGCAGCAAATCTAGGATTCATCTCCAACTCAAATGGTATTGACAACGAGATAGAAATTTTGTCTGCCCACGATTTGGCACAAGAGGCGGTTTATGACATGAAAAGCTATGTGAACTACTACCACAAGAGCACATTCAAGGACCAGCTCGTATACAAGGAGCAAGAAATCAATGTAGACCTCGACTTGAAGCACCTCAAGAAATTGAATGCCCCGGTCGAACTTATCATCAAGAAAGAGGACAACAAATATCATGTATCAGGCACTTATTATGTGCCGATTGATGCGTTCACTTACGACGATACACCAGTGGAGTTTGAACAGACACTGGCAAAGCTGCCAGCAAACCTCTACACTCGTGTAGGCACCATCAAGCTCACCAAAAACAAGAACTTGGACTTGAAAGAAGGCAAAGGCATCAAGGCGGTTATCGTCTCACCAGAGATGGCTGCCAAGGGATTTGTAAAAGCCTTGACTGTGAGCCAAACCTCAAAGACCACAACCATTGCCGAGCTTGTATTCAACGATGAAGACCCACAGCGCAGCATCGACTATCTGAACACACTCATCAAGGTGTATAACCGTCAGGCCAACGAAGACAAGAACGAGATAGCCTACCGCACCGAGCAGTTCATCAATCAACGCTTGGAAAAGATCAACAGCGAGTTGGGCAGCACCGAAGGACAGTTGGAAAGCTATAAAAAGCGCAACAGAATGGTGGAGATGAAAATCAACGCACAAGCTTCGGTGAAGAACGCTGACGAATTCACCCAAAAGTTGAACGAGGCAAACACGCAGGTGGAATTGCTCAACGAATTGGGCAAGTACATGAATGAGCCAGGCAACAAATATCAGCCTATCCCTTCTAACGTAGGCTTGACAGACGAAAGCTCCACAGAGCTCATCAACCAGTATAACACCATCGCATTGGCACGTAACAAAGCATTGCATACTGCCAGCGAGACTTCACCTACCGTCACCCCGATGACGGCACAGTTGGACGACCTCACCAACTCTATCAGACGCGCCATGCGCCAAGCCAAGTTGGGCATGGAAATCCAGCGAAACAGCATTGCCCGCCAGGCAGCACAATATGCAAACCAGATAGGCAGCTCACCAGAGCAGGAGCGCGTATTGACACAGATTGGCAGACAGCAGGAAGTAAAGTCGGGATTGTACTTGATGCTTTTGCAGAAGCGTGAGGAGAACTCCATTTCCCTTGCCGCCACAGCCGACAAGGGAAAGGTGATCGATGCTCCATCCCTGGTTGGCAAGGTAAGCCCTAAGGGAGCCATCATCCTGCTCATCGCTTTGGTTCTCGGCATGGCCATCCCTGCAGGCGTTCTCTTCTTGATAGAATTCTTCAAGTACAAGATCGAGGGACATGAGGATGTCATGAAGCTCACCAACATACCAATCATCTCCGACATCCCTGTGGCCAGCGATGCTGCCAAGAAGGAAGGAAAGGCTGATATCGTGGTTCACCAGAACGTCAACAACCTCATGGAGGAAATCTTCCGAGGCCTGCGTACCAACATCCAGTTTATGCTGAAGGAAAACCAGAAGGTGATGATGTTTACATCCTCTACTTCTGGCGAGGGTAAGACCTTCGTGGCATCCAATGTGGGTATCTCGCTCGCATTGCTCGGCAAGAAGGTAATCATGGTGGGTCTCGACATCCGCAAGCCACGTTTGGCCGAGCTCTTCGAGATCGACAACCATCACAACGGCATCACCAACCTGATCGTACACGACACCAACACATGGGATGACATACAGAAGCAAATACTCTCTTCAGGAGTCAACAGCAACCTTGACCTTCTGATGGCTGGTCCGGTGCCTCCTAACCCAGGAGAGTTGGTAACAAGAGCCAGCCTCGACGACATCATCGCTCAGTTGAAGGCACACTACGACTATGTGATACTCGATACAGCCCCTGTAGGCTTGGTTAACGATAGCTTGCAACTCGGTCGTTTGGCAGATCTCTGCGTATACGTATGTCGCGCCGACTACACACCAAAGGCAAGCTTCGGCATGATCAATGGCTTGAACAACGAAAAGAAGTTGCCTAACATGTGCCTGGTTCTGAACGGCGTAGACCTCTCCAAGAAGAAACATAGCTTCTACTACGGTGTGGGCAAGTACGGCAAGTACGGCAAGTACGGCAACTATGGATCTTACGGTTCATACGGCAAGTATGGTAAATATGGAAAGTATGGCTCGTACGGTCAGTACGGTAGTTATGGCAACTATAGCAACAGCCACTACGGCAACGCCAACGATACGAGCATCAAGAAGTAACAACAAGAGAACATTATATTTTTACAAAACCCTAAGAGAGTCTTTCTATTCCAAATAGGAAGACTCTTTTAGATTAAAGCAAAGGGATTATAACTATGGCAACAATTGCAGTAGATTTTGACGGTACTATCGTAACGCACGAGTACCCTAAGATTGGTACAGAGTTACCATTCGCCACAGAGACATTGAAGATGCTCATCAAAGACCACCACAAGCTCATTCTCTGGAGCGTGCGTGAAGGCAAGCTCCTCGACGAGGCAGTGGAATGGTGCAGAGAGCGCGGCGTGGAGTTCTGGGCAGTAAACAAGGATTATCCTGAGGAAAGTTTGGAAAACAACAATCACTTCTCCCGCAAGCTGAAAGCCGATTGGTTCATAGACGACCGCGGCATCGGAGGATTGCCTGATTGGGGCGAGATCTACCAGATCATCACCCAGCAAACCAGCTACCGAAGAATACTCAAGCAGAAGTACGGAGAGCCTCAGGAAGCACCAAAGAAGAAGCATTGGTGGAGCCGAGGATAAGATATAAGAAACAACAAATAGAAGAAAGTGTATTGCTTAATAAATAGGCAATACACTTTTTTTGTTTCTAGTAATATAATTGTCATTTACTAGAGAGGAAATTAATATTTAGCATAGAGGGAATTGTTATTGATCCTAAGAGATTGTTATATTCAACGACGTTAAACACACATTCAGCAACGTTGAATCTGTATTCAACGTTACTGAACATAGATTCAACGATGCTGTACAGAAATTTCCCTTAAGACTAAAAACTATCATATAGGTAAGAAAACAAAAAAGCGTGCCTAGTAAAAACTAAGCACGCCCTATATAAAATCAAAATGAATCTACTTATTAGAAGAACAAATAGCGGTTGTCCACTACGTGAGCATTCATATAAAGTTCGTTCATGAAGTTGCCAGCATACTGCATTGCCTTCTGACGGCACTTCTGCTCATAAGCCTTAGCATCGAACTTAACAGGACGATTAGACTTATTGGCAACCTGGAAGAGATAGACACCAGCGTTACCCTTGACAGCATGAGCTGCGAAAGCGCCCTTCTTAGTAGCTGAAACAGCACCAGAAAGAGCAGGCTCGCTAGCACCTGTAGCTGCAATGAAAACAGGAGCAGCAAATGTAATCTGGTTTACAGAAGAAACCTTGGCACCCTTAGCCTTGGCTGCTGCGATACTCTTAACGCCATTCAGCTTAGCCTCGATCATCTCTGCCTTCTTATCCTTGATTACCTCAGCCTTCACTACTTCCTTAACCATAGGATCGCTCAAGTCACGATAGCCAATGCGATGAATCTTATCCAATACGACAACCAACAAGTGATTATTGTCTCCACACTCATAGAGAGGAGAAATCTCACCTTCCTTGCCGTCGAAGATCCACTTCAAAGCCTCACGAGTGGCATGAATATTTGCAACATAATGGGTGGATGTGGTAACATCCTTCAAATCCTGAACCTTGTAACCATCCTTAGACGCATTCTTCAAAAGATCCTCTGCCTTCTGGTTAGCGCTAACGAAGCTAGAGAACTTGTTGTAAGCCGTACGGTAAGTGCCCTGAGAGAACTCAATAGGCTTCTTGATGACCGCAGCGGTATACTTGGTAACCATTGCCTTGCGATCCAACACCTGAAGCACAACATAACCCTGACCAAGCTGGAGCTCATTCAAAGAATTTACGGCTGCTGTATTCAATGTGTTGATAAATGCCTTGTTGTCCTTGTCCAAAGACTGTGCGTATTCATATTGCTTAGTAGTCATCCAAGCCTTCTCACCTGTCTGACCATACTTCTTGGCGATTGCTTCGAAATCCGCGCCACCAGCAAGAGCACCATGGATGGAATCAGCCTTGGTCTTAGCCTCGGCAACAGAATTAGCCGCTACCTGAATCACACGATACTGAACAGAGTCTGGCAATTCCTGCTTAGCCATCAACTTGACAAGATTCAAAGAATTGTCAGCTGCATTAACCTTCACTGCAGAAGTAGCGCCTACAGCCATAGAGTCAAGCGAAGCGGCAATATCCTGAGGAAAGGCTTCCTTGCTTACAGGAATGCCAAGATAAGAGATGGAAGAAGCTGCCTTGCGAACCACCTCTGTAGGATCTGCTGCTGCGGCAAGCTGATCGTGATAACCGGCAAACTCCTTGTTGAGAGCGGCACGGTCTGCCTGTGAAGCAACAACCTCAACGTCTACATACTTGATGTCGCGGCTTTCAACAGGCTGCTTGAAACGATTTTTCAAGTCATCATACTTAGCCTTCAAGTCGCTGTCAGAGATTTTCACCTTATCGTCCTGAACATCAGAATAAGGGAAAGCAGCCAACTGAATCTGGCTTTCTTCGTTCTCTTCCTTGAATGCCATCTTAGCCTCTACAGGGTTTGACAAGAAGCAACCTGCCAGAAGAGCCTGGTACTTCTGAGCCAATGTCTGCTGGCGAAGAGTCTTCTCGATGAAAGACCAGTAATTATAAATCTTAGTATACTGCTCCATCATCTGGGCATTTGCAGAAGGGTTAGCCTTCTGTGCCTTGTAATCAGCCAAGAACTTCTGAAGAGAAGTTGCGTCGAAACGACCAGTCTGCTGATTAACGAAAGGAGTCTGCTGAAGCATTGGGCTAGTACCTGTCTTCAAGATGTCCTGAAGCTCAGCATCTGTAACAGTGAGTCCCAACTTGCTTGCTTCCTTGGCGACAATCTGGTTCTGAATATAGGTGTTCCAAACCATATCTTTCACCTGATTCATCTGCTCCTCAGGAAGATTCTCCTGACCTTGTTGCATTTTAATTACTTCTGTGTACTCATCAACGAGCTTCTGGAATTCTTGCACGCTGATTTTCTCGCCCAACACCTCTCCAATCTGCTGACGCTCATTGTTTTTCGCAGAATCACAAGAGCGGAAAGCTTCCTCGGCAATGAAGGCGAAAAGACCGAAGCTGATGATACATACCAGTATCACGCCTCTTTTTCTAATTGTTCCTAATGCTGCCATTACGTTTTAATTATTATTATTATTTTTTCTTTTTATTACTTCTGTAATAGGCTAAAGTAGCCAATTGACTGCAAAAATACAAAGAAAATACGAGAAAAGGGAATTTTTTGCTATCTTTTTTGGTTGCAAACACAAAAAAGGCAAAAAATTCCCTTTTCCCTCCCAACTATTCGTTGATATGGAGTTTGACAAGCTCTATTTTACGCGAGGTTGACTTGATGATCTTAAACTCATATTTATTGATTTTCACTACCTCATTGAGCTTTGGAAAGCTTTGATATTCATGCAATATATAACCTCCCACCGTCATGTATTCGTCACTCTCTGGTAGGTCTAGGTCAAACATGTCATTCACCTTGTCTATTTCCAAACGGGCAGATAGCAGATAATCGCCATCTTCCGTCTTTTGGGCTACATACTTGGCAGAGTCATGCTCGTCTTCTATATCACCAAATATCTCTTCAACAATATCTTCCAAACTGACCAGGCCACTGGTTCCACCAAACTCATCCACCACGATGCCTAAAGTCTTTTTTTGCTGTAAAAAAGTCTGCATCAGCTTCTGTGCAGGCATGGTTTCCGGAACAAACGGGAGTGTACGTATATGATCTTGCCATTTGGCTGGATTGTGGAACATCTCGGAGCTATGTATATAGCCCACAACATGGTCTATATCATCATCATAGACAATAATCTTTGAGTTTCCACTCTCCACGAACTTTTGCTTCAGTTCGCCTAGCGAGGCACTCAGCTCAACGGCTTGGATCTCGGTACGAGGCACCATGCAATCACGCACCTTGGTATCGGAGAAATCCAAGGCATTCTGAAAGATTTTCACCTCGTCGTTGATTTCATCCTCATTGCTGGCATTGTCGATGCTCGACTGCACCAAATAATCTAGATCCACCTTGGAGAAGCCTTCGTCGCTAGCGTCATCATCCATTTTCATACCCAACAGCCGCAGGAGTATTTTGCTCAAGAAAGTACTAAACTTACTGATAGGCCACAACACTATGTAACACAAGTAAGCCATCGGACTGAAGATAGCCAGCAATCTATTAGGATTGGACTTGAAAAGGGTCTTTGGCAAGAACTCGCCTGTAAACAACACAACCAATGTAGACAAGATGGTATCAGCCGGTACTGTAAAGGCTGCATCAAATCCAGCGAAGATGGTGTTATCAAACAAACGAGCTATCAATATACCATAGACTACCAAAGCTATGTTATTGCCCACCAACATGGTGCTCACAAAGCCGTTGGGGTGATTGTAAAACAATGAAAGGAGCCGTTGCGTCAAGCCGTTTTTCTCCTTGTCCATTTCTGCCAACATACGGTTGGAAGAAACAAAAGCAATCTCCATTCCACTGAAGAATGCAGAGAAAACCATCGTGACAACTATGCCAACGACCAAAGTCATATCCACTTGTTCCATCATTCTGTAATCTTTATCTGCCCTTAATGCATGAGAGGTATCGAAGTAGCTCTCTGAGGTGTAGCCGGCTGGCGGAATGAATTCTTCACAGAATCGGGCTGACTAGACAATGTATCTGCGCCAGTGCCACTTCCTGCGAAATCACCCTTTTCAAAACTACCCTTCGAATTACTAACAAAATAGCGTGTCATCTTCTCATCACTCCAGAAATGGGTACCTTGCAAAGTACGTTCGGGCGTGATGAGCTTGCTGAACACATTGCTAGACAACTCATGCTTGTTCTGATCCCACGTGAGCTGTTGACTGGAAAATCGCAAGCCATCCTTGGTTAGTATCCTAACCCTTCCATAGAGTCTCCATATACGAAGTTGATCATAATAATATGCCGTATCACATTGTATATAGCTATTGATATGAAATTTCTCATCAAACTGTTCCAGCAAGAGTCCTTTGTCGAAAATCCACAACGATGGACTCTTGCTTGAATTCACTTCCCAGCGCTCGGTAACGATGCGATACTTAATAACTCCAGAGTCGCTAATCAATGTATTCACGCCATACGAAGTCATCATTGCCACCGAATCCTGAGGACGAATGGCAGGTGCCGTATGCTCTACTTGATTCTGACATCCAGCCAAAACCAAGAACATGATGATACCTACTATGAAAGAGCCTTTTATTCTATACATTATTATATATAGTAGTCTTTATTCTATTTTTACCTGAGCAACAAAGTTGTTAATCCATCTTCCACTTCTTGAACCAGTCTTCATTGAAAGTGAATCCAATATTGATACGGAAAGAATTCTCCTTGATAAGATTCTTTGCCGAGCTCTTCACCCATTGACCACTGATATTGAGCAGTGAGCGATTGTTATATCCATTGACGATAGGAATACCGAAGCCTGCGCTTACCGACAACTCCTTAGGACCGTCAATACCGTTCAGTTTATAATAAGGAGTGGCATAACTTACACCTGCACGATATTGCATACGCTTAAAGAATGCACGATTGCGCTCTCCGTAGCAATACTGCATGCCGAGATTAAACTTGCTTCTATCCTTGTAAATACCATTCTTCAGGCTATAAACATTGTTTTGGAAAGCAGGATAACCCAAGCTTCCCCACTTTTGCAATGAATAATCAAAGCCTACCTTCCACTGATTATTATGATTCCACATCAAACCAGCGCCAATCATAGTTGGCAATTCATAAGCCTTGCCAATAGAATAGGCTGTTGTATCGGTAACACCATTCTGTGCATCGGTGGAAACAATATTCATATCAGCAGAAGCACCAAGATTATGACCTGGAGAGAAAGTAACACCTACCGTCATCCAGTCGTTCTTGGTAACCTGGTGAGTATACTGCGCACCAAAATCAAGCTTATAGCTATTTACCTGTGTCGCATAAGTACGAGTAAGAGTTTTGTAATAAGAATTACTATAGCTATTCGTCACACTCCTATCAATACTACCCCACAAGTACGAGACATTGGCACCGACAGACAATCCCTTGATCGGGCTCCAGCCTGCACCCACATAAGCTTGATGCAATCCACCCTCGCCCTTATAGGTATTGGTATAGTATGTATCTTTATCGCTTGAGTTCACCCATTGGGAAGAAGAATAATTATATCCAACATTGGTGAAAGGAATGACACCAAAGCTCATACCGACATGACGCATCAAGCGAAAGCCTGCCACCACATACTCAAAATTCGAGTTATTGGCATTCTTCTTCACACCATTCTCTGTAAAATTGGTAACCTGCCCAGAGATTCCTGCGTCAAGGATGAAAGTCATGGAGTCTATCGAAGCATAAGAAGCAGGGTTGAGATAATTGACCTGATTATGCTCATGAAATCCAAGACCAACCCCATTCATACCTCGATTGAAACCAGAAGTTTGGTCAGACAATATGCCTAAACCATACTGACTATATGGAGAATTTGTACCACTTTGGGCATTTACCATAAGAGCAGAACCCAACATTAGGGTTGCTAAAAAAAGCTTTCTCATCTTTAAATAATCATTCAAAATTATATTCAGAGTGCAAAAGTATTAAAAAAAATCTAGAAAAAAGAAGGATAATCCAAAATAATAAGGTATTTTTGCATCGTGAAACGTTTCAAGTATATTTTTAGAGTCATTTTTGCAGTTATTTTAATCAATTTAACTACTAATGTGACAGCACAGGATTTTTCTGGAGACAATAGCTCTGAATTTTCTGTGCAGAATCGTCGTGTCAATGAAGAAGCCACAGCTTGGCTCGACTCCGTAGACATCTCCCTGCTCACTTGTGGTCCAGGCAAAGAGGTATGGTCATACTATGGTCATACAGCATTACGCATAGAGGACAAGGCGCATGGTACAGATGTCGCAGTAAACTGGGGCATGTTTAGTTTCAAACAGGATTTCTTCATTCTGCGATTTGTCTTCGGGCTTACCGATTATCAGATTGGCATCTATCCGATGGCTGATTTCATGACCGAGTACAACATGGAAGGAAGATGGGTGTATCAACAGCGCTTGCGTTTATCTCGCACAGAGAAATTGAGCATCCTACGTGCCATAGACAAGAACAACCAGCCAGAGAACAGAACGTATCGATACAATTTCTTTTTTGATAATTGTACGACAAGAGCTCGCGAAATGATTCTTGCGAACATCGGCTACAACAACACAAACTTCAAGGACACGCCTGCGAAATTCACGTATCGTGAGGAAATCCACAAATACAACGAGCAACATCGCTGGGCTCGTTTCGGCAACGACTTGTTGCTAGGCTACCAGGCCGACCAGACAATTAGTCAGCGAGAATGGGAATTTCTGCCATGCAACCTAAAGCAGGATTTCGAAGCCGAGGGAAGAAGCGACTTTCTCGGAGAGGACAACACTGTCGATGAAAACAACACAGCTACAGTTCTCAATGGCTACATCACCCTTATAGACAGTGCCTATTACATCATCCAACCACAGACACAAGTGGAAAGCGACGACTTCATCACTCCTCAAAAGGTAGCCATCTTGCTAGCCATCATCATCATTGGGGTCTCTATCTTCGAAGCTTCCAAAAAGAAAAACCTATGGTGGTTCGACACAACACTCCTTTTGCTAACAGGACTTCCAGGCTTGATACTCCTTGCCATGGTCTTCTCTCAGCATCCTACGGTACAAGTCAACTTCCAAATATTGATACTCAATCCGCTCAACATCATCTTTGCTTGGAAGACCATCAAACGTATGCGAAGAGGAAAACAATATTGGTATTTCGAACTATATGGTTGGATGCTCCTAGCCTCACTATTCATGCAAATATGGCAAAGCTACGCAGAAGGCATGTCCATTTTGGCATTCTCTTTGCTAACAAGATACTGTATCAAATCAACGATGATGGACTTAGCTCCTTACAAACATGGAATACAAAAGCACATCGTCAAACAATTTAGAAAAGACAAATACAAAATAAAAGAAATATAATCTCAACAAACCGAGAAGCAGAAACTATCATGATGGTAAATAGATATATCACAGCACTTTTAGTGGTCTTGGCTGCCACTGGCATGGAGGCGCAAACTTATCAGCAAGCCCTGAAGTTTGCGCTCATGGATATATCCTATGAAGAATTCATCCAGCAGCCAGAAGCCAAGGCACTGGAAGAAGATATACTTTTTGCCATCAAGGCTTTCAAGCAGGCTTCGGATGAAGAAAACATCACAGAACGCCCATTTTTCATGTCGCCAGCTCTCATGGCTGGCACGACTGACATTCTGACAGATTCTAGCAAAAATATTTGTTTTTACCCCATCGTAGAGCACAAATACCAAGCCTCGTATGGGAGTATTGTTATTCGAGGTCCCAATCGTCTCTAAGGTCTTTTAGAGCTTAAATTATTGGTTTTATCCTCAAAAAGGCTAATTTATGACAAAACTTTGCAGAATTACAGATATTTTTTGTATTTTTGCAGACTAGTATTAATGAACCATCGAATAATAATAAAAAATAAATATAACAATGAACTTTAACAAAATTCTTCAGTCGTTGTTCGGCAACAAGTCAACCCGTGACATGAAGTTGATTCAGCCAATCGTAGAGAAGATTAAGGCAGAGTATCCTAAGATGAATGCCTTGAGCAATGACGAACTTCGTGCAAAAACAAAAGAAATCCAACAGTACGTACAAGGCTACGTTAAGGAAGAGAAAGCAAAGATTGCCGAGCTCAAGGCTAAGATAGAAGACACACCTATCGACGAGCGCGAAAGCATCTTCAACCAAATTGACAAGCTAGAGAAGGAAGTCCTCGACAAGTATGAGGTTGCCCTGAACGAGGTATTGCCTCAAGTATTTGCCATCGTAAAGGATACTGCTCGCCGTTTCGCAGAAAACGAGGAAACGATTGTAACCGCTACCGATTTCGACCGTGAGCTGGCAGCCGACCCTAGTCATGACTTTGTAACGATTGATGGTGACAAAGCTATCTATCACAACCATTGGACTGCTGGAGGAAACGACACCAAGTGGGAAATGATTCACTATGACGTTCAGCTTTTCGGTGGTGTCGTTCTGCACCAAGGCAAGATTGCCGAAATGGCTACTGGTGAGGGTAAGACCCTTGTGGGCACAACACCAATTTTCTTGAACGCATTGACAGGCAATGGTGTTCACGTCGTAACGGTGAACGACTACTTGGCTAAGCGTGACTCAGAATGGATGGGACCTCTCTATATGTTCCATGGCCTTTCTGTAGATTGCATTGACAAGCACCGTCCTAACTCCGATGCTCGTCGCAAGGCATATATGGCCGATATCACTTTCGGTACCAACAACGAGTTTGGCTTCGACTACCTTCGTGACAACATGGCGACAAGTCCTGCCGACCTTGTACAGCGTCAGCACAACTATGCCATCGTCGATGAGGTCGACTCCGTATTGATCGACGATGCCCGTACTCCATTGATTATCTCAGGTCCTATCCCTAAGGGCGACGACCAGATGTTCGAGCAGTACCAGCCATTGGTAGAGAAGCTCTATGAGGTACAGCGCAAACAAGCTACCGAGTTGCTCGCAGAGGCTAAACAGAAGATTAACGAAGGAGGCAAGACCAAGAACCAGCAACTCTTGGAGGAAGGTTTCTTGGCTCTCTATCGCTCTTACAAGGCTCTGCCTAAGAACAAGCCGCTCATCAAGTACCTCTCCGAGGAGGGTATCAAGGCAGGTCTCTTGAAGACCGAGGAATACTACATGGCTAACAACAACCGTGAGATGCCTAAGGCTGTGGAGCCATTGTACTTCGTAGTAGATGAGAAATTGAATTCTGCCGACCTTACCGACAAGGGTACAGACTGGTTGGCTAAGCAGGTAAACGACAAGGAATTGTTCGTATTGCCAGACATTACCACCGAGCTTAGTGAATTGGAGGCTCGTACAGACCTCACCGATCAGGAGCGTCTCGACATCAAGGACGAGAAGTTGGCTCACTATGGTGTGCAGAGTGAACGTGTACACACCTTGCAGCAGTTGTTGAAGGCTTACACCATGTTTAATAAGGACGACGAGTATGTTGTCATGGATGGTCAAGTAAAGATTGTCGATGAACAGACTGGTCGTATCATGGAGGGTCGCCGTTGGAGCGATGGCTTGCACCAGGCAGTAGAGGCAAAGGAGCACGTGAAGGTAGAGGCCGCTACCCAGACCTTCGCTACCATCACCCTGCAGAACTATTTCCGTATGTATCACAAATTGGCAGGTATGACAGGTACCGCTAGCACTGAGTCGGGAGAGTTTTGGGACATCTACAAACTTGATGTAGTTGAGATTCCTACTAACCGTCCTATAGCACGCAAGGACCTTGATGACCGTGTATATAAGACTGCTCGCGAGAAGTATCGTGCCGTTATCGACGAGATCGAGGAGACACGCAACGCGGGTCGCCCAGTCTTGGTAGGTACTACATCCGTAGAGATATCAGAGTTGCTGAGCAAGATGCTCAAGATGCGCAACATTCCTCATAATGTATTGAACGCCAAGTTGCACCAGCAGGAGGCCCAGATTGTAGCCGAGGCTGGTCGCTCTATCAATGGCAAGGGTGCCGTAACCATCGCCACCAATATGGCTGGTCGTGGTACCGACATCAAGTTGACTCCAGAGGTAAAGGAAGCAGGTGGTCTTGCCATCATCGGTACCGAACGCCATGAGAGCCGTCGTGTAGACCGCCAGTTGCGTGGTCGTGCAGGTCGTCAGGGTGACCCAGGTTCTTCCGTATTCTACGTATCATTGGAGGATAAGTTGATGCGTCTCTTCGCCAGCGAGCGTATCGCCAAGGTGATGGATCGTCTCGGCTTCGAGGATGGCGAGCGTATCGAGAGTCCAATGATCAGCAAGAGCATCGAGCGTGCCCAGCGCAAGGTAGAGGAAAACAACTTCGGTATCCGTAAGCACCTCTTGGAGTATGACGACGTGATGAACCGTCAGCGTACCGTTATCTATGAAAAGCGTCGCCACGCATTGATGGGTGAGCGTATCGGTATGGATATCGCCAACATCATCTGGGACCGTGTATTGAACATCGTCAACAACAACGACTTCACAGGTGCCAAGGAAGAGTTCTTGAAAGTTCTCGCCATGGAGATGCCTTTCACCGAGGAAGAATATGAGAACGGTAACCGCGAAGACTTGGCTGAGCGTGCATTCCAAGAAGCTATGGCAGCTTTCAAGCGCAAGACTGACCGCATCCAAGCCACAGCCATGCCTATCATCAAGCAGGTATATGAGAATCAAGGTGCTTTGTACGAAAACATCATGGTTCCTATCACCGATGGTAAGCGTGCCATGCAGCTTCGTTGCAACTTGAAGGAAGCTTATGAGTCTGAAAGCAAAACTATCGTAAAGGAATTTGAGAAGAATGTTGTTCTCCACATCATTGATGATGACTGGAAGGAAAACCTTCGCAAACTTGACGAACTGAAGCACTCTGTACAGAATGCTAGCTACGAGCAGAAAGACCCTCTTTTGATCTTCAAGTTGGAGAGTGCCAAGATTTGGGATGCCATGATCAATGATATGTACGATAGAATTGCTAGCATCTTGATGCGTGGTCAGATACCAGTGATGGAACAGCAACAGCCTGTACAGGAGGCAGCCCCAGAGCAGCGTACCCAGCAAAACTACGTAGAGAGTAAGGTAGATATTGATGCTGAGCGTGAGGCTCAGGAGCGTGCTGCCAATCAGGACACTCGTGAGGGTGCCGAGGTAAACCGCACTCCTTATCGTGCAGAACGCATGCCTCGTCCTAACGACCCATGTCCATGTGGTAGCGGCAAGAAATTTAAGAACTGCCATGGCAGAAACTTGTAGTAACAAATGAGGTTTCCTTATATATAATAAGGTATAAGGAGAGCCATCATTACAAATAATGATAGAGAATACCTAGATTTGATGACTCGCTCATCATTTCTAGGTATTTTTGTGTTTAAGACCACCTATGCCACTCGGTTGCAAATTATTATTAGTAATTTTGCACTCGAAAAAAAGAAAATAACAGATATGAAACTATCAGAACTCAAAACAGGTGAGAGTGGCGTTATCGTCAAGGTTTCCGGTCACGGTGGCTTCCGCAAACGAGTCATCGAGATGGGATTTATCAAGGGCAAGAAAGTAGATGTGCTCTTGAACGCCCCGCTCCAAGACCCTGTGAAGTACAAGATTATGGGCTATGAGGTGTCGCTCCGTCATAGCGAAGCAGACCACGTGGAAGTGGTTTCGGTAAATGATGCGAAAAACGACGAGCAGCTTAACAAGGCTGACCAGACAGGACACGAGCAAGTAATAGGCTCGAAGGTGATAGACACCAAGGACGCTGACGAGCAAGCTTTGGGCGACAAGATGCTTAAGGCTGAGAAGGAAGCATCCGCAAGCAATGAGGCTCGTGCCGAACAGGAGGCAGACCGCCTACACCACGTCATCAACGTGGCACTCGTAGGCAACCCAAACTGTGGCAAGACATCCCTCTTCAATTTCGCTTCGGGTGCCCACGAACGTGTGGGCAACTATAGCGGTGTAACCGTGGATGCCAAGGTGGGCGAAGCCGAGTACAACGGTTATCACTTCAATCTGGTAGACCTCCCTGGCACCTATTCCCTCTCAGCATATTCGCCAGAGGAACTCTATGTGCGCAAGCAACTCGTGGAGCACACTCCAGATGTCGTCATCAACGTCATCGACACCAGCAATCTGGAGCGCAATCTCTACCTCACCACCCAGTTGATAGACATGCACATCCGCATGGTGTGCGCCCTCAACATGTTTGACGAGACTGAGAAACGTGGCGACAACATCGACTACGACAAGCTCGGCGAGCTCTTCGGACTCTCCATGATTCCTACCGTCTTTACCAACGGTCGAGGCGTGGACAAGCTCTTCGATACCATCATCAAGCTCTATGAGAGCAAGGAGGACACCAATCCTCACTATCGCCATATCCACATCAACCATGGACATGAGATAGAACACGGCATCGAACATATCCAGAAGTATCTGAAGGCAGATGACAGCATCCGCCAACGCTACTCCACCCGATACCTCAGCATCAAACTCTTGGAGAACGACAAGGATGCCGAGCAATATGTGAGCCAGTTTAACACGGCAAAGGATATCTTTGCCGCACGTGACGAAGCAGCCAAACGTGTGAAGGAAGAGACACTAGAAGACAGCGAGACTGCCATCATGGATGCCAAGTATGGCTTTATCCATGGAGCCTTGCAGGAGGCTGGATATGAGACTGGCAATGCCAAGGACACCTACCAAGTAACCCACCTCATCGACCGTGTGATAACCAACAAGTACGTTGGCTTCCCTATCTTCATCCTTCTGCTGTTCATCATGTTCTCAGTCACCTTCGTACTGGGCGAGATTCCGATGGGATGGATTGAGGATGGTGTGGCTTGGCTAGGCGACTTCATCAGCAGCAATATGCCTGAAGGCCCTGTGAAAGATATGTTGGTGGATGGTGTCATCGGCGGTGTGGGAGCCGTCATCGTGTTCCTGCCACAGATTCTGATACTCTACTTCTTCATCTCCTACATGGAGGATTCGGGTTATATGGCTCGTGCCGCCTTCATCATGGACAAATTGATGCACAAGATGGGTTTGCACGGTAAGTCGTTCATTCCGCTCATCATGGGATTTGGCTGTAACGTGCCTGCGGTAATGGCTACGAGAACCATCGAGAGCCATCGTTCACGCCTCATAACGATGTTGATATTGCCACTGATGAGTTGTTCGGCTCGTTTGCCTATTTACATCATGGTGATAGGAACGTTCTTTGCCTTGCAATACCGTTCGCTCATCATGATAGCCCTTTATGTGATAGGCATCGTGATGGCGATTATCATGAGCCGCATCTTTGCCTCGTTCGTCGTGAAGGGCGAGGACACCCCATTCGTGATGGA
>CAVKXW010000044.1:20883-22173 GCA_963660215.1 Bacteroidaceae bacterium
TCGTTTGGGCACTCGGCTACTTCCCTCACGACGAAAAGCTCGACAACCAGGCACAGCAAGAGCAGAGTTACATCGGCAGAATTGGCAAGACCATCGAGCCTATCTTCAGCCCTCAAGGTTTCGACTGGAAACTGGACGTAGGTTTGGTATCAGGTGTAGGAGCCAAGGAGATTGTAGCCTCAACCATGGGCGTGCTCTACAGCAACAACGACAGTTTTGCTGATGACGATGACTACAATGATGAGAATGGCAAGTATGAGGTCCTGAAGAAACAAATGACCGCAGACTTGCAACAAACATACGGTTATAGCGATGCCGAAGCAGCTTCCAAGGCGACACTCACCGCTTTCTGCTTCCTTCTCTTCGTATTGCTCTACTTCCCTTGCATCGCCACCATCGCAGCCATCAAGGGGGAGACTGGCAGTTGGAAATGGGCTGGATTCGCCGCTAGTTACACTACGCTCTTGGCATGGATTGTGTCAGCATTAGTATTCCAAATAGGAAGTCTGTTCGTATAATAATGTAAAACAGGGCGAACGCATTTTTATGCTTTCGCCCTGTTTTACATTATTCAGAAAGCTTTATTGTCGAGTAAGTGGAGGGAGTTTCACCCTCCCTTCTCTCGGAACCGTGCTTGACAGTCTCCCATCACACGGCTCTTCGTACTTAACTCTTTTGTTTAATTGTTTATATTCTTGTTTAATATTAACCTAGACGTGGATAGGGAACAAATCCCCTCGCCCAGTGCGAGAACTCCATTCTGTGGTGCTCTGCATACTTGACTAGCCAATCATACGCTTTTCCTAGTTTCTTCCCTTTTGAGAAACGCTTGTATTTACGCATCACCCATCGGGTAAGTCGCTCATTGATGTAGTTCAACACCTTGCGGAACTCAGACCTACCAAACTTCATATAGTAGTTCATCCATCCGCTAATCTGCGTATCAACCTCATTGCTTATATCGAGCAAACAGGCATAAGTCTTACGATTCAGCTTCCAAGACCTTACTGTCTCTTTTATCCTCATCATAGATTTCTTGCTTATCGCAGGAAGAAAAGCCGTGAAGTTCTGACCCGTCTTTCTGTTTCTTGCACCTCTCGGTCTAAAGGTGAAACCAAGAAAGTCAAAGGAAGTATGCTCCGAGTTGCCTCTTCGATTGCTGTCCTTACAATAGACTATCTTCGTTTTCTCCTCATTCAGTTTCAGACCACAATCCTCAAAGCGTTTCATCAAAACTGACCTCAAGAACTGCGCTTGCTTCTCCGATACACAATGACAGATGGTGTCGTC
>CAVKXW010000045.1:0-22072 GCA_963660215.1 Bacteroidaceae bacterium
CACAGCATGGCAAGGGTGTATGGGCACCAGCCATCCGCTACCACAATGGCGAGTTCTACATCTATTGGGGCGACCCTGACCACGGCATCTTCATGGTGAAGACCAAAGACCCTCGGGGCGAATGGGAGAAGCCAGTTTGCGTATTGGCAGGCAAGGGCATGATAGACACTTGTCCACTATGGGACGAGGACGGCAGATGCTATCTCGTAAATGGTTGGGCAGGAAGCCGTTCCGGCTTCAACTCGGTATTGACCGTTCGCGAGTTATCCGCCGACGGCACCAAGGTGATAGGCAAGCCTCGCATCGTATTCGATGGCGGACAGAAGAACCATACTACCGAGGGGCCTAAGTTTTATAAGCGTGATGGCTACTACTGGATTATGTGTCCTGCGGGAGGCGTGCAGCACGGATGGCAGCTCGCCATGCGAAGCAAGAACGTGTATGGACCTTACGAGGCTAAGGTAGTGATGGCACAAGGCAAGACCCAGGTGAACGGTCCTCACCAAGGAGCGTGGGTGCATACCTCGCAAGGAGAAGACTGGTTCCTGCACTTCAACGACAAGTATGCCTACGGTCGTGTCATCTTCCTGCAACCCGTGAATTGGAAGACAGGATGGCCAGTGATGGGAAACGACAAGGACGGCGACGGATGCGGCGAGCCTTACATAACCTATCGCATGCCAAAGTCAACCTCCAAGGTAAAGGTGAATCCACAGGAATCTGATGAGTTTAACAACACCGAGCTTGGCTTGCAATGGCAATGGCACGCCAACTACAACCAACTTTGGGGAATGCCAACCAACAATGGTTGCATGCGCCTTTACACCGCCGACCTTACCCATCCAGCCTCAGCTGCGACTGATGGCAAGGCGACTCCATTCAAGAGCCTTTGGGAAGCAGGCAATCTCCTTCTCCAGAAGACTCCTGCCAAGGACTTCAAGGCGACAGCTAAGATTCGCTTTGCCTCCAAGGAGAACGACCAATACGGTGGCATTATCATGATGGGCATGAACTACCAGGCTCTGGTGGTACGCAGAATGGGCGATGAGTTCCAGCTCCAGCAGCTCTACTGCAAGGGCGCAGACACTGGCGGCATCGAGACCGAGAAGACACTCGCCACCTTCAAGCCAACCGAGAAGGATACCATTCCTTACTCACCTGCCATCTATCTCGACATCTATCTACAGATGAAGGTGAAGGACGGCAAATGCCAGTTCGCCTATAGTATCGATGGCAAGCGATTCAAGGATGCTGGCGACCTCTTCACCTTGCGACAGGGCAAGTGGATAGGAGCTAAGATGGGATTTGTGAGCGAGCGTAAGAACATCAAGGGCAACCGTGGTTGGATAGACGCAGACTGGTTTAGGGTTACGAAATAACCCTAAACTTTCCTTCTCTCAGAAGACAAAAACATCTGCGAAAACTTAAATCAAGGAAACAGACAAAACTACATAGCCAAATATATGCGCTAATCTACAATCATTATATATATATATAAAAAGGTGGATGCTAGATTTCTCTTCTATCAGAGATTCTGCATCCACCTTTCGATTTGTGATTTTCTGTCTTCGCAAATACTTAACTATGAACCTAAATGTAAAACTAAACTAACTCAATCTGAATATAAACCTAAAAAATAAACCTAAAAACTTATGATTCTATTATCTCAACTTAAAAACCTAAACAGGGTTGGTGGGGCATTAAAGCCCCAATTCCTTTGCTCTCATCAGTGCCTCCAAATAATAGTAGTCGGCATAGATAATGCTTGCATCTATCTCGCTCCCAGCAGGGTGATGCCCCGTGCTGTGCAGGAGGAACGCAACGTTCTTCTTGCCACTCTGATATTTGTCTGTGCTCAACTGAGCGAGCGACTGCAAGGCAAACTGCTTATACTCCTCACCTTTCGCTCCTCCCACATACTGTTGGAGTTCGAGCAAGGCATCGGCTACCACACAGGATGCACTCGCATCCTTCGGAGCATTCACACCACGTGGGTCATCCATATCCCAGAGAGGAATGAGGTCATCGCTCGTCTCCTTCAATCGCTTGATATAGATGTCGGTCACCTTCTGGGCGAAATCGAGGAACACCTTGTTATGGGTGTAGCGATACGCCATCGTATAGCCATAGATAGCCCAGCTCTGTCCACGTGCCCACATCGAGTAGTCGGCATAGCCCTGATGGGTAACTCCCTTGATGAGGTCGCCATTAATGGTGTCATATACTGCCACGTGATAGCAACTGCCATCTGGACGGAAGTGATTCTTCATCGTGGTCTTGGCATGGGTAACAGCTAAATCGTAGAGCAACTTGTTGCCACCATTCTTGGCAGCCCAGAACATCATGTCGAGATTCATCATGTTGTCCATGATGGTATTGTGAGGCCAGTTGCGAGGCTCTACCTCTCGTGGCCAACTCAATATCGTACCAACGATTGGGTTGAAAAGCGTGGCGAGTGAGTCGGCTGAAGCCAAAATAACATTCTTGTATTCCTGCGAATGGTTCACCTCATAGCCCTTTCCGTATGAACAGAACATCAAGAAACCGATGTCATGGTCGTAGCAAGGACGATAGGCGATGCCCTTCAGCGACTCGGTGTAGCCTTCGGCAGCCTTGCGAACAGCCTCATCTTGGGTGTTCTGAAAGTCCATCCAAAGGATGCCTGGCCAGAAGCCATCACACCACTCCTCGGCGGTAGCCTTGCGACAGTTCCACCCCTTCTGCTTGTCGCCATTGAGGATATTGCGAGGCTCCATCGTAAAGTCGTAGTTGCCATTTTTCTGTTTCAGTTCCACCAAGGCACGGCTTACCTGCTTGTGGCAATATTGCAACTGCTTGTCCACATCAAGAGTTTGCTCCTTTTCAGAAGCCAAACCCTTAGCATTCACAGTATTCTGTATCATCATGCCTTCTACCAGAAAGCACGAAGCCAATAAAAAAAGTATTCTTTTTATTTTCATTGTCGTTGTTTATAAGTTATACGAAGAACATTCATTATTTACTTAAAAATCCTCGTCCTAAATCATAAAAAGATTCAGAAACGAGGATTTCTCATATCCTAGTTCTTATATCAGAACCATCATTACAAACGCTTAAACCTAAAATATCCTATTAACGATAGAGCATCAAGGTACCCCAACCCAACTGGTCGAAGGCACCAGAGTTGTCGCCATAGCGACCTGTATCACCAGCACCTAACTCAGGACGAAGCTTCTCTGCCATCTTCTGTACATAGGTGTAGCCAGAGGTCAAGCCCTTCACTTTGGCATAGTGGTTATAGAAGATTTCCCAACCTGGGCGAACGCTACCACGACCCGTATCATCAGCCAAAGCGTTCTGGGTTGCCCCATGATTCTTGTCCTTACAGGTACAGCCTGTGCAATATACATACTTATTGAAAGGCATGTTGCTGGCATTGACGAGCCACTGACCTTCCTTATTGGCATTGTCGCTTCCACTGCGGAGGTTGCTCAGGGCAACATACTCACCGAGCTTCAAGAGGGCATTGTCATCGGCAGCGAAGAAGTCGAGCTTACTTGCATCGGCATTCAACTTGTTCTGCTCATAGAGGCTATAAGCCATCTGAGCCAAGTTGGCTGCTACCATCGCAGACATCTGAGCGTGACCTTGGTCACGACCGCTCTCCTGGTCTTGCGCCAACTTCTCGCCAGAGCCCAGAGGGTCATCGAGCAAGTCGCCGACTATCAAGTTCTTGATGCAACCGTTACCAGCACCCTTGTAGAAATAGTTTACTACATAGTTCACCATCTCGCTATTCTCGGTCAAGATACCGATAGCCATGTAAGAGCACATGTTCACCAAGTCCCAGTTACTCCAGTAGTGGAGAGAGCAGACATTAGAACCTGTATGATTGTCGAGGAAGTCCTTGTTCTTGGAAGCGAACACATCGAGCATCCATTTCTTATAGACATCCTGGTCTGCCTTTGCCCAACCGCTATAAGAAGTCATAATCTCGGCAGCGCAAGCGAAGGTATAACCCTGCGCACCTGCTGCAAGCACCTGGTTGGCATCGTTGGAAGCAATCTTCTTACACTTGGCAGCCCAAGCCTGCAAGATTTCGACAGACTTTTTGGCGTAAGCCTCATCGTCGGTCAATTTCCAGAGCATCGCCAACTGGTAAGCTGCGGCTGCATCACGCATGGCATAGGCATAGTTTTCACTTGCCACTCCTGTGCCTGTGGCATCACCACGCACGATGACCTCCTGAGGATTTGCCTGATAGTTGAGGTCTGCATACTTGCTGGTTTTCAAGCCTTGGAAGGCTTGCGTTACCTCTGTGATATTACCTGCTGCGATTTCAGCCTTTACTCGGTCGAAATCGGCGGTAGTGTACATCGCACAAGGATGATTGAAAGTATAAGTTGCAGAGACATTAGGCTCCTCTGGTTCCTCAGGCATGGTCAAGTCCACTTGTCCAAACTCATTCTCTCTGCAAGAGGTTGGCAGCAACATAAGTGCTGCCAAACCTGCTATAATAAAACTTTTCTTGTTCATGTTAGTTGTATTTTTTATTCAAAATACGGATTAACTTGTTTGCTTACTTAACCTACCAAACATTAATTGAAGGTCAAGCCATCCACATTCTTGATATAACTCTCCACATCGGCAACACTCTTGAAACTCTGCATCCAGTAGAGGTTATACTGTATCTGATGGTCGATGGTCTTCATATCGGCATACTTCAACTGGAAGGTTGAGAAAGTAATGCTTTCATTGGTTGGAGCTATGCCACCTGTACCGAATGCAACCTTAGTCAAATCATATACGAATACATGACTACCATCCGAGCACTTATAGTCGGCAGAGTACTTATTGTTGCCATTACCAAGTGCCTTGAAGTCCTTACCACTCTCGCTCTTACCTACGACATCGAAGTTGAGGTTACGAGAAGAAATACCCAAGCCTAGGTCTTTCACATCATCTACCTTGATGGCGATGATAGGATAGTTACCCGCATGGAGTGTCACAGGGGTATCCCACCACTTGATATCTGCACGCTGATTGGTTGCGTTCTGTGTATAGGTCGTGATGGTGATATAGCCATCGTGCCATACGTGAGAGCTAGAAGTACCATTGCCACTCTGCTTAGCATTGTAGAGGCTATAGTGGTTCTGGTTGTGGAAGGTCTCGCGAATCAAACCAGCAGGGATGTTGAGGTCGATGCTGCTGCTCTTGCCGTCAGGGGTTGCCACTGTGATGGTAACAGCGCCGAAGTTCTTGAAGGTTACGACACCTGCATCCACGGTTGCCACGCTCTCGTCAGAAGATGTCCACTTCAGCAATGAGGTGGTACACTCAGCAGGAACGGTGGTGTAGTTGAGGTTGAGAGTCTGCTCGTTGAGTGCGCAGTAGTAGCCCTTCTCTACAGAGTAAGCCTGGTCGAGGGTTACATCTGTTGGAGTAACTATCTTCTTCACATTGACAACCTTCTCTCCCACTACGTTGGAGCCATCGAGGGCTGTTGCCTTCACGGTTACAGGAGTAAGAAGGGCGGAAGCCTGCTTGGCAGTCAAGATACCCGTCATTGGGTCAATGCTTGCTGCGTTCTCGTCGTCCACGCTCCACTTCACAGTCTTGTATGTAGAGTTGTCAGGAAGAATGCTCGCCTTCATGTGGAGGGTATCGCCGGCATAGACATCATCGGCAGAAGAAGCTACGGTGATGTCTGTAGCCTTGCGCATCTCGCTAGATACCACAATCTTGAGGTTGGCATTGATGCCGCTTCCCTCGTACAGACCTATAGGAGCCACCTGTACAATAGAGTAACCATCGCCATCTACGGCAGAGATGGTGCCATCCTCTGATACAGTAGCATAGTTGGCATTGGATGTAGTCCATACTACGTCTTTATAGGTAGCCGTATCTGGGGTGATGGTGTAATCCAACTTCAAGGTCTCGCCCTTGATCATTGGCAAGCACTGGGCACCTGTCTCGTCGGCATAGATAAGCATCTGCTTGTCTTGTGCGAGGTTGAACTCGATGCTTGATGGGATGACTGCGGAATAAAGGTTGCCGCCCTCGTCGTCATCGCTACATGATGTGAGTGATGTGGCAGCCAAGCCGAGCATCAGCATCATGGTGTATATCTTGTTATAACGTTTCATAATTGTCTATTCTTTAAGAATGAATAATTAAACACTAAACATTACTCATTAAACATTACTTTCTTACTCCCAGCCTGGGTTCTGACCCAAGTTAGGGTTGAGCTGCAACTGCTCCGATGGCAATGGATAGAGATAGTTCTTTTCGCTCCAGGTACGGTTGTTGTAGAGGATGATGCAACCATCTGCATTCACCTGACGGCTCTGGCTTGCCCAAAGGGTCTCAAACTCAGTGCCCTTCCACTTCACGCCGAGCTGGTCTTGTGGCATCTCGGTAGAAGCGGTAGCCCAACGCTTGAGGTCGTCGATGCGATAACCCTCAAGTGCCAACTCAACGGTGCGCTCACGGCGAATCTCCTCTCTCATGCTCAAGCCATTGGTGCTGACCAAGGCATTGCTCAGCTTCACCATGTTAGGGTTAGAACGCTGGCGAACCAAGTTGACGCTCTTATCGAGGTCGCTGTCAGAAATCTTGTTCTCCAACTCGTAGGTAGCCTCAGCATAGTTGAGGAGCACCTCGGCGTAGCGGATAACAGGATAGTCCATGGTCTCGAACTTATCTGCCACCTGACGCTCCACAGCCCATTTGTGTGTCTGGTAACCACTGTTTGCAGTGGCACCTACAGTCTTAGCACGGCTGTCATCGCTCTCATCCCATGCGGTGCGGCAATTTCCAGAAGTATTGTCCCAAACCTTGTCGCCACGCTTGGTCAAGGTGGTGAGCATACGGTTGTCACGGCTCTGGAACTCAGAGGTTGCCTTGTCGTAGCCCTTGAATAGAGGAGATTTTTCTATTGGAAGACCATCCTGGCAAACATACATGTTGGCGAACTTGCGAGTCGGATAAATCGCATTCATCAGGTAAGCCTTAGTGATGTTCAATACCACACCGTCTGTGCTCTTGTGGCGACGAGCCAAGATATACTCGGTATTGTCCTTGGTAGTCAAGCCAGCAGGGTTGCACTGAGCATCCTCCAAGATGAACATGTAGCGATAGCTCTCCGTACCCAACTTCTCATTGTAGAAGAGTTTGTAGCGACCACCGTCCATCACAGCCTTGGCTGCATTCTTGGCGATGGTGAGCAGAGAGGTAACACGCTCGCTGTTGGTGGTAGCGTCAGCACCGCCATTGTGGAACTTCTGCCATGTTGCCTCGTAGAGGGCTACACGAGAGAGGTAAGCATTGGCTGCATCCTTGCAAAGGCGACCTGCTTCGGATGCATTCTCAGGCAAGCCTTCGGCAGCCTCCTGCAAGTCTTTGATGCACTGGTCGATGACCAAGCCACGGTCATCACGAGCAGCGTTCATCGCTGGTGAGTCCATATCCACAGGTTCTGTCAAGAGGATGACATTGCCATAGAGCTGTACCAACTCGAAGTAGCTATAGGCGCGGAAGAACTTAGCCTCAGCCACTGGCACTGCGATAGCCTTCTGGTCACCATAACCTGCCGCATTCTTCAAGAGCAAGTTAGTATAATAAATATGTGTATAGAGCGTGGTATAGTTCTTGTCCTTCTCAGGGATGGTATTGGTTCCCTGGCTGTATACGTTGACAGTGGAGGTGGCGATGAGGTCGCTGCGCAAGTCGCTGTGAGGACCGTCGCTTACGGCATACTGATAGCCATTATCGTCTCCTGTCTGGAAATCACGAGTGTAAGAATAGAACTGGTTGGCGAACAACTGGAAGTTGGTTGCCGAAGACCACACGGTGTCGTCGTTCATCTGTGCCTCTGGCGAGAAGTCCAAGCAACTGGTCATTGCCATCGTCATCATTCCCACACAGGCCACCTTAATTGTATTATATATCGTTTTCATGTCTATAATCTTTTAGAATGTGAGGTTCATACCGAATGTAAAGTTACGAGTGAATGGATAGCGACCTGTGCCTGTGGCATCACGCTTAGCCTCTGGATCCCAACCATCCGAAATCTTGGTGCTCTCCCATAGGTCTTCGCCTGTGAAGTAGATGCGAGCTGCATTCACGAAGCCTATCTTCTTCAGCACGTTGGCAGGCAGGTTGTAACCTACGGTGAGGTTCTTCAGTCGGATATAGCGACCGTCCTGAGCTGTCAGAGAGTTTGCCTGATAGTTGTAGTTGATGATGTTGGCATCCATTGTGTATGGATTATAGTAGGCATTTGGATTGCTCTCGCTCCAGGTATTGCCGATGCTGCTCGTCGTGGTATTGGTGTAAGGAGTACGGAATGGAACCGTCCATGAGTCGATGGCACGATATACGAATCGGTTGGCTGAGCCTTGGAACACGATGTTGAAGTCGATGCCCTTCCAGGATGCGCCTGCATTGAACGAGTAGGAGATTTCAGGGCTGTCGCTACCGAGATAGATGTAATCCTTGTAGTCGAGCACGCCGTCGCCGTTCTCATCGCAGTACATGTTGTCACCCACACGGAGATTGGCAGGCATGTTGATACCATTGTTTGGATAATACTTTGCCATGTAAGCCTTCAACTGCTCCTCGTTCTGAATCTTGCCACCATAGCGGAGGCCGAAGATGGAGTTGAGCGAGTAGCCTTGCTGGGTACTTGTGTAACCTGACTTCAATACGGTGGTGCCACCATAGTCGGTCAACTCGTTGCGAGTAAAGGTGATGTTGCCACCTACGTGATACTGCACCTCGCCAATCTTGCCGTTGTAGTTGATGCTTCCCTCATAGCCCCAGTCCTTGAACTTACCGCTGTTGGCTGTAGGAGCCTTGTCGCCGAGCACGGCAGGATAAGTGATAGCCACGAGCATGTTGTCGTTCTTCTTCAGGAAGGCTTCCACGGTACCTGTCAACGCTCCGTTGAAGAAGCCGAAGTCGAGAGCCACATTGTAGTTCTTGATGCGCTCCCACTGGCGGGTGGTAGAGGCAAACTTGCCGTTGGTCTTGATGGTGGTGAGCTTGTCGCTGCCCACATAGGCGCCACTCAAGGTACTAAGGTTGTAGAACTGATAGCCATCATAGTTGTCGATGCCGCTCTGCGAGCCCATCTCGGCGTAAGAGGCACGGAGCTTCAAGTTGCTCAACCACTTCACATCCTTCAGGAAGTTCTCCTGGTTGATGCGCCATCCGATGGATGTACCCCAGAAGAATGCCCAGCGGTTCTGTGGCATGAACTTGGAGCTACCGTCGTAACGACCATTGAACTCCAAGAGATACTTGCTGTCGAAATCGTAGTTCAAGCGACCGAAGTAAGACATGATGGCGTTGCGGTAGTTGTTCTTGAGGATGTCGTCGCTGGTCAAGGTCAATGTACCGTTACCATTGATAACATCGAGACCTTCCAAGATGTCGGTATAGCTGGCACCAAACATCTCCATGTCCTTCAACTCATACTGGGCACCGAGGGTCAGGCTGGTGTTGTGCAACTTGGCGAATGTCTTGTGAGCGTTTACGAAACCAGAAATGCTATAGAAGTCGGTACGAGAAGAAGTCTGCTTGAAGTAAGACTTAGCCTGCGTTGGGTCTTCGAGCGTCGTGCTGGTACCTGTATAATTATAATAAGTGATGCTGTTCTGGATGGTGCGGCGACGAGCCTCGTTGGTGTTGTACCCCACGTTCACGTTGGCATCGAGCCAGTCTGTAATCTTAGCCTTCAAGGTCTCGCTGATGCTGAGGGCACGGACAGAGAGTTTGTTGTCGCCACCCTGCTGAAGCTTAGCCACAGGCGAGCCCCATGTACCCCAAGCGTAAGCCTTGCCATCCTGCGTGGTCAATGGCAAACCAGGCATAGGCATGCTGGTGGTCAATGCCGCGCTTACCAATGTAGGAGCCACCTGCTCCTGACGGCTGTAGGCGATGCTGCTCTCCAAGGTGAAAATCTTGTTGAGCTTGTTGGTGTTGTTCCAACGGATGTTATATCTCTTATTATTGTTGGTACCATACTGGAGGGTAGAGCCATCATAGAGGAAACTACCCGAGATACGGTAAGAGTTCTTGTCGTTGCCGCCAGCCAAGCTCAAGCTATGGTTAGTGCTCCAAGTACTTCCAAAGAGACTGCCGAGCCAGTCAGCCTCATCGTCAAATACGAAGTCCTTGACATCGGTGAAGGCAGACTGTCCGAAAGGATTGGCAGTCTTCTCCAAGTCAATGTAGCCACCCTTGTATTTCTTAGCCAACTCTGCGTATGTATACCAAGTATTGCTGGTGTTGTTGTCGTTGCGGAGCATCTGCTGGATGCCGTCAGCCCACTGGTCGATGCTGCAAAGTTCTGGCATCAAGCCCACGGTCTTCAGGGTTGCGCTGCCGCTATAATTAATCTGGAGTTTGCCCTCCTTACCCTTCTTGGTAGTGATGAGCACAACGCCACCTGCGGAACGGCTACCATAGATGGCAGCTGAACCATCCTTCAGGAAGTTGATGCTCTCGATGTCGTCTGGGTTGAGCAAGCGCATCTCACTCACACTGTTGGCAGCCACACCGTCGATGACCACGAGAGGCTCTGTAGCGTTCATGGAGGAAGAACCACGGAGGTTGAGGCCCCAACTCTCATCGCCAGGAGCAGAAGAAGAACGGCTGATCATCACACCAGGCACCTGACCTTGCAACGCTTGCAAAGGAGAAGCCAAGCCACCCTTCTGCTGGAATGCCTTGCTATCTATGACGGTCACGGCACCTGTCAACGACTCCTTCTTCTGGGTACCATAACCTACGACAACCACCTCTTGCAGAGCTTGGCTGTCTTCGCTCATAGTCACGTTGAGCTGAGAACCCGTAACCTTGATGATTTGCTCGGTGAAACCGATATAGGAGAACTTGAGCTGTGCGCCCTTGGCTGCGTTGATGGCAAACTTACCATCAAAGTCAGTGACGGTACCGCCCTGCTGTCCTACCACTTGCACTGTCACTCCGATAAGCGGCTCGCCCGTCTTATCCACTACAGTACCTTGCACCTGTTGCTGCTGCGCCACGATAGGACTAGGGTTGCCAGCCGCCATGATGGAGGCAGAGAAAAGAGGCATCGCCAATCCTGCTGAGAGCATACACGCTTTAATGAAATGCTGCTTCATAATTAGGTCTTGTTATTTTATTGTTATTATTCTTTTCTAACGTTGTTAGTTGTGGTATATTTTCTGATAAGAGAAAATCCTGTAAGTTTTTAGATAATCTTTCGGAGATACTCTCTCATTTCCTTGGTGGAATGATAGATATGGGTCTCCACGGTACGCTTGCTCAACTGGAGCTGTTCCACTATCTCGTCGGTGGTCATGCCGTCGTGCTTATACATCTTATATATATGGGCGCGCTTGGCTGGCATCTCGGCGAGATGCTTTTGCTCGAACGAGAGGATGTCGGCAGCCTCCACACGACGAACCATGGAGCTATTGTCCATGCTGCTCATCGAGTACATCATCTGCTTTTCGGTCTCACGCACGAAAGCCTTGTGGCGGGCATCGTCGATAATCATGCGCTTCGCCACCACGAAGAGTAAGTTCTTGGCTGTCTCGTCAGAGATGACATCCAGCGACATCACCTTGATGAAGAGATCTTGGAGCATATCTTCGGCAGCCATCACATCGTGTGTATAGCTCACGAGATATTGCTTGAGGTCGGTATAATACTTCTTATATATAGAAGCTACCAGGTCTCGATTTTGAAGATTGTCGTATCGTTCCATATCTTTGTAGGTTTTATGTTTGCAATGTTAAGATTGTCATTCTTTCTTGTGATTGTCTCTGAATCACGGTTGCAAAGATAAGACGTTTTTCGATACGATACAAGATATTTCGGACAAAGTGCCGCCAAATGGTTTAGCGGCTAGTCCATTTCATTTAATCATCTATTACTCAACAGATTAAGAATAGTCTGCCTAATTTAGGCAAAGCGATGAGTGTAAGATATAACACTCAATATCAACAATATTTAGATCAAGCCATAGGGGCTAAAGCCTCCTACAGCTTAATGTTTTGCGCCTTCAGATACTCCGTCGGTGTCATTCCCTCCACCCGGCGGAAGGTGCTGAAGAAGCTCGACTTCTTGAAACCGCACTTCTCGCTCAGAGCGGTCAACGTATATCGCTTGTACTCTCCCTCGGCGATGAGTCGCTTGAACTCGTCGAGGCGATACTGGTTGATAAACTCATAGTAGTTTTCTTTCACATAGAGGCTGAACACCTGGCTCAGCTTGCTCGATGACAAGCCGAGAACCTCGGCTAGGTCGCTCATCTTCAGGTCAGGGTTTTTGTAGCTCTGGTTCTTCTCGATATAAGCCTTCATGCGATTGGCGATGTCGGCAAATTCCGCCTCGTCCACCTTTACCTTGGCATACTTCTGCGAAGCCGTCGCAATGGTCTCCTGCACATCCGACTCCATGCCTTCTTCCTCGTCCAAGTCTTGCTGAGCCTCCAGCTCTGCCTTCTCCTGCTCCACTTCCACCAAGGCACCCTCTATCTCGTTGCGCTCCTCCAAGAGAACCTTCGTATTCTTGTGATAGTTGCGCCACATCCAGAGCAAGACGATGGCGGCGATGAGGATGATAAGCTCCAAGACGGCTAGCCATGATGGAGAGACGAGGATGTCGTAAGTCTT
Source organism: Bacteroidaceae bacterium (assembly GCA_963660215.1). Lineage (GTDB taxonomy): Bacteria > Bacteroidota > Bacteroidia > Bacteroidales > Bacteroidaceae > Prevotella. Next base: position 12,651 of record CAVKXW010000045.1, read on the forward strand.
CTCCGTGCCCTCGGCTCCTGCCAAGCGCACCTTGAGCAGATGCTTGCCCAGCATCAAGTGGGTGATGACAATGTCATTGCCATCGCTCACGCTATGCCACTCCTTCTCGCCATCCAACTTGTATTGGTAAAGTCTGCCGAAAGGACGGGCGTAGTCTTGCAAGAGTACCCGACAAGTGAACTTCGAGGAAACTAAATTCCAGTCGAGCGAGATACGTCGCTCGTCATTGATGGCATCCTCTGGCGAATAGCTCATCAGGTCGCTGCCCTTTCGGATGTCATAGAGGTATATCTGATACTGGGTGCTGCGCTGCCATACGTCGAGAGCCTTCTGGTTTACCTCCATCAGTCCGTTGGAGGTAGCCACCCAGATGTTGCCCTTGGCATCGAGCCTCACACCGTTCACATTCACAAACTGGCACATCAGTCCCTCGCCATAGCCGAAGTGCTGCAAGTCTTGCATCTGATAGTTGCAACGATACAAGCCATTGTCGGTGGCAAACCAGTAGTGCCCCTTCAGGTCATCGAGAAAGGCATAGCTGCTGCCGTCCTGCAACTCCTGGGGCAAGGTGAGCTGTCCGAAGCGGCTCATGGCTGCGTTCGAATAGAATATCTTGGTCTGTCTGGTGAAGAAAGCCAAGTCGTCGTGTCCTCGCACCGAGAAGAGATTGCTCTCGGCATTGAAGAATCCCTTGGGGAAGTGGGCATTCTCGAAGGTCTGCGTGGAAGGCACGAAGAGGGAGAGGCTCTGCGAGCATACCCATCCATTGCCCCCCTTGTCGAACATGATGCTGGTTACCACGCCACCGCCCATTCTCGAATTGTTCTCGGTATATCTCGTCACCTTGCCCTCGCCGTCGAGCACGAAGATACCCTCGCCCGTGCCTATCCACAGATGGTTGTCCCTGCTCATGGCAAAGGAAGAGATGGTGGTCGTTGAGAGCAATGGCTCGCCAGGCACTTGACTGATGGAAAAAGTAGTAGGATTGAGCACCAACAAGCCTGCGTCGTACGTACCTATATAATATAAGCCCTTGAAATAAACGATATTGGTGATGATGTGCGCACCGTTCATCTGTTCTGGCGAGATGAGCTTGACGACACCATGCGCCTCGTCGATATAATACAAGCCGTCGCTGGTGCCTATCAACTTCACCTGGTTGCCGATATAGAAGGAGCGCACGGTAAGTCCCTCGGTGGTAAAGTCGCCGAAGGTATAGCGATGGAATATCGGTGCGCTATAGTAGGTATAGCACATGCCGAAGCGATAGAAGCCAAACCAGTTGACCCCGTTCTTGTCCTTGGTGAAGCAATACACGGCATCGCTAGGCAAGCGGTGCTTGCGGTCACCCTTGGTATTGTACACCTCCTTCACCTGTGCCGTCTTCGCATCGAGCAAGAAGGCACCCGAACCATCGCAGCTCACGGTAATCTCCCCTCTGTCTGTGGCTTGGAGCGTGGTGATGACATTGCCCACCTGTGGGACTGGGGTCACCGAAAAGCCTTTGAAAGAAGAGGTCTCATGCTTCTTGGATGTTCCATACTGAGGTGTGCAGACATACAATCCATTGTTCTTCGTACCCACGAAGAACCGTCCTTGGCTGATGGCTAGTCGGCTCAGGGCTGCTCCTTTATCCATCTTGTCGGCAATCACGTAAGAGCGGAACTTGCCTGTCTGTGGGAAATAGCAGTTGAGCGCATACCGACTCAGAAACCAGACATTGCCCTGCGCATCGACTACAATGTTGCGCACGCCATTCTCCACGCCCATTCTCGACGCACCCACGGTGATAAGCCTTGTCTTGCCGCCATCACACACATGCAGTCCCTCGCGGTTTCCCACATAGAGCTTGCCTTGGGAAGCCAGGATAGCCTCACCCTTGTTGATGTCTTTCAGTATCAGGCGGAAGGCACTCTCCCCTTTCCGTTTTTCGAAGATGCCCTGCATGGTGGCAACATAGACGGTATGCCGCTCATCCTCGCAGATGTCGTAAACATAGTTAGGATATTGTCCATCACGGCTCATCTTGAAGGTAGTCATGCGCTTGCCATTGTAGAGGCTCACACCGTCGCTCGTGGCTAGCCACATCCTGCCCTCATGGTCGGGCATGATGCGAGACACCGACTCGCCGGAGAGTCCGTTTTCCTTGGTTACAAAATGAAACACCTCATCATTGACGATGTCGGCACGAATGCCAGCAACGCCAAGGATGAGGAGGATGAATAGTATATAGTATCTTATCAACTTCATTGTTTTATCGCTTCACAAGGTTTTACTGCATACTATACAAGTATGCGATTGCAAAGATAAAACATTTCTGAGAAAGCACAAAATAATTAGTTTGTTTTTTTGCTTCTGACGCTACAGATAGCCTGACTTTTGCACTTCTACTTCTGCCAATACACCGCATAGCGGCAATGATGGGCATCATAGAATGGAACTAGCTCCACGCCTTGCTTGGTCTTGAAACGAAGTTTTGATGACGTACTAACAGCATGAGAATCGCCATCTCTCAGGATGCTCTTCAATCCCTCGTACTTTGCCTTTTCCACCGTAGATGCTGGTATCTTGAAGTCGTAGGTATAATAGTCATTGTACTTGGTTGGATCGCTGAAAGGATGCTCCACGGCATCAAGCTTGCCAGCCATCACGATTGGGCCATATACTAAAGCCACCTTGGAGGCATCGTCCTTGGTCGCTTCCTCTCGCAATTGCATACCAAAAGATACCGTAACCTTGTCACCTGTCTTCCAAAGGCGAGAGATTGCCACATAGCCGTCGGCACCCTTGGCAGCCTTCACGCTCTTGCCATTCACCTTTATCTGCATCTTTGTAGCCCATGATGGATAACGGAGACGCAAAGAAAAGTTCTTCTGCTTGCCATTAATGGTGAAAGATGTAGTAGACGCAGATGGGAATGCCGTCTCTTGTACAAGCGAAGTTCCCTCCCAGTCCACCTTGGATGGGATGAAGAGGTTGACATAAAGGCTCGGCCGTCCGTTAGATGCTGCCTTGTCGGAATGGAAGTAGATGCTCGAAGCATACTTCACATGACTCTCGAATCCACTGCCCACGCAGCACCAGAAGCTATTGTCTCTCGTAGAGTAAAGGCGATAAGTACCTGTCTTCAAAGGCGTGAAGTAGCATACCATGCCTGTCTCTGGGTCTTGCTGACCGAGGATATGATTGTAGAGCGCACGCTCGTAGTAATCGGCAATCTTGCTGTTTGGATTCCAAGAGAAGAGATGGTCGGCAAGCTTCAGGAGATTGAACGTGCAGCAGTTCTCGCCATCATAGCCCGAGAGATGCTTGCTCTGTGCCGACGGCTTGAAGAGATGTTCCTTGTCGGATAGCTCGCCAGTAACAAAGGCATGATCGTTTACCAAGGTCCAGAACAGGAGTTCCGCCGCCTTGCGACTATCTTTCGCCCCAAACATCTCATAGTTTCTCGCCTCGCCCAAGAGCTTCGGGATAAAGGTGTTGGCATGGTTGGTGCCGAGGTCGTTGTTGCCGTTTTTCAATGGGTCTATCTTATCGTCATGATAAAAGTACTTTGCCACCCAGAGATATTTTTCATCTTTGGTCAAGGCATAGAGCTCGTACATCGCCTCGTTGAATCCGCCAAACTCATTGCGAATCATCTTCTTTCGGGTTTCCTCAGAGAGTGGCTTCAGCTTGTTGTAAGCCCAGTCGCCCATGCCCTTCGCAATATCAAGGGCTTGCTGATTACCGCAAAGCTCGTACTGGTCTATCATGCCCTGCACTATCTTATGGAGCGTATAGAAAGGTGCCCATACGCTCTTGCCCTGTATGTTTCTATCTATCAAACCTTCGGCAAAGGCACTCAGATAGCCACCTCTGCCGTATGCCTGCTGCACCTCGGCAAGTCCATTCACGATGCTGTCCGCCTTCGCTTTCACTGCCGCAGAGCCTGTCTGGGCATAGAGCGTGGCGTAGGCAGAGAGGAGATGTCCCGTGATATGACCACGCAGGTCGCAGTCGAGCGATTCCCAACCGCCGAGTTTCCGCACCGTCATGTATCCGCCCTCCTTGCTGGAGAAAGCACCGCTCGTGTTGCGGAAGCTATGCAAGAGGCGGTTGACTGGTATCGACATCATCCAAGCCGAGTCTCGCTTCATGTTCTCTTGGAAACGAGAAGGCAGGAGATGCACTTGTGACATCTTGAATGGTTGGCACTTCTGTGCAGCTTGCTGAGGTGCCATCTGCTTGGCTTGCAACGTCATTGACGTAAGAGCCAAAGCTGTAGAAAGTATCAAAGTCTTCATCTATTTATGTTTGTTTATGATTCGTTATCTAGTTACGCAGTTTCGAGTCTCCCAGGATTGAAGGTCGAAAATTCTAGGTTTACAGGTCATTACTCCTAAGAGTCTAGGTTACAAAACCTATGTTCTTCGGTGTGCTGACTATACTCAGCTCGTCTGCTGACTATACTCGGCAAAGCAGCTGACTATACTCAGCAGAGCTGCCGACTATAGTCAGCACACCCTAGTCCCTATAGGGCTTGAACCTCATCGACGTACGACCGCGACCTCGATGGTAGTACGAGCAGACCTTACAACCATAATACGTAGCCAGCAGTACTTATACTTAAAAATCACATCCGAAACCTTGGTACTTTCAATTATTTTGCTTAACTTTGCCCTCGAAATCAAAAAGAAGAGACTATGGCAAGAAAACTATATCCTATAGGCATCCAGACATTCGAGGAAATTCGCAAGAATGACAACCTCTACATCGACAAGACGGAATACATTTATCGTATGGCTCATACAGATGGTAAGTATTTCTTCTTGAGCCGACCACGCCGTTTCGGCAAGTCGCTCCTTGTCTCAACCTTCGAAAGCTATTTTGAAGGCAAGAAAGAGCTGTTCAAGGGACTTGCCATAGAAAAGTTGGAGAAAGAATGGAATGAACATCCTGTGCTCCACTTCAGTTTGGCAGGAGGCAAGCATATGGAGAAGGAGCAGTTGGAACGCTATCTCCTTTTTATACTCAAGACAAACGAAGAGAAGTTTGGCATAACCTGCGACTCTCCCGACCCAAACGTGCGTATGCTCAACCTCATACAGACCATCTATAAAGAGACAGGAAAACAACCTGTCGTATTGATTGACGAGTATGACGCTCCATTGCTCGATGTCGTGCATGAAGACACAGCACTAGACATTCTGCGAAATGTAATGAGAAATTTCTACAGTCCGCTCAAGGACTGCGAGAAGATGCTTCGCTTTGTCTTCTTGACGGGCATCACTAAGTTCTCCCAGCTAAGCATCTTCAGCGAACTCAACAACATTACTAATGTTAGCATGGATTCGCCGTACGCTGGCATCTGTGGCATAACCAAGGAAGAACTGGTGACACAAATGAGTGATGACATTGATATTCTGGCAGAGAAATTGGGCTTGACACGCGAAGAAACCCTTGATAGACTCAAGCAACACTACGATGGCTATCATTTCGCATGGCCATCACCAGACATATTCAATCCTTTCAGCTTGCTGAACTGCTTTTCCAAGCAGAAGATGGATTCCTATTGGTTCGGCTCTGGCACACCTACCTATCTCATCAATATGATGCGCAAGTACTCCTTCACTCCTATCAACCTAGGAGAAAAGATGGAAGCTGCCAAAGATGACTTCGATGCTGCTACTGAGACGATGACCACCATCATGCCTTTGCTCTACCAGAGTGGCTACATCACCATCAAGGACTACGATGAGGATACCGAGCTATACACTCTCGCCCTTCCTAACAAGGAAATCAGAGTGGGACTATACAGAAGTCTCCTGCCTCATTATCTGGCTTCCAAGAGCGTCATGGGTAACACGACCATCGCCAAGATGTCCAAGCTTATCAACCTTGGGCAAATGGACGAAGCCCTACAGCTATTCAAGACATTTCTGGAGACTGTTCCTTACTGCGACAACACCAACTACGAGGGGCATTACCAACAGATGATGTACATCATGTTTGCCTTGCTCACCAATTTCCGCATTCTTGTAGAGCAACATACTGCCAAAGGCAGAACTGACATCACAATGGAGACGCACGACACCATCTACATCATGGAACTGAAGTTCAACAAGACCGCAGAAGAAGCTCTTCAGCAAATCAACGACAAGCATTATGCCGATGCCTTCGCCTTGCAAAGCAAGCCTATCGTGAAAGTAGGCATCAACTATACGATTAAGGAAGAAATCAGCACCTTGGACTGGGTGATAGAATAAAAGCAAAATACCAAAAAGCCCCAATTGCCATCACTGGCAATCGGGGCTAGACCATATTTGAATACTATTAAAACTACTATTTTATAGGCACGAAACGGAGGGCTGCACCGCCCGAAGCTTGCAGATGCAACTTGATAGCCTTGCCTGCCTTGATGGTCACCTCGGAAGAAGCCACCTTGGTGCGAGTCTTCAAGCTTGGGTCGTCATTGTATATCTCCACACGATACTTCTTGCCCTTCTGCAAAAAGTCCGCTGTATTGACGGTGATGTCGCGAGCCGTCAAACCGTTCATCGCTCCCACGAACCAATCGCCAGCAGAGCGACGAGCCTGAACGATATACTCTCCTATCTCGCCAGCCAAAGCCTTGCTCTCATCCCATACCGTAGGACAATGCTTCCAGAAGTCGAGTTCCTTCTCGCCCTTGTAAGCATTCGGCAGATCGTACCAATAGAGGAAGGTGATAGGACTGTAATATACCACAGGCATCGCCAACTGGTGAGCCTTGGTGTTCTTCACCCTGCCATTGAAGTAACATGGTGTGTAATCGGCAGGACCACAGAGGAAGCGTGTGAATGGAAGTACAGTGTTGTGCTTGGCGTTCGGCATTTCCTCATTGCCTCCGATACCCTCTTGGGTCATGAGGTTAGGATAAGTACGGCTCCAACCTGTAGGGCGATACTCGTCGTGAATATCCACGAGGATATGATGGTCGGCACACTTGCGAACGGCATTGTGAAGCCAGGTAGTCCACTCCTGCGAGCCTATCTGCACGAAACCAAACTTGATGCCGCTGATGCCCCACTTCTCATAGAGCGGAAGTATCTGGTCGAGTTCCTGGTACAAAGCACGTTGGTTGACATACACCCATACGCCGATACCTTTGCTCTTGGCATACTGGCAGAGCTTAGGCATATCGAAGTCACGATTCTCAGCCACCTTCAAGGCAGAAGAACTCATCTTCATCTCTGGGCCATACCATCCCGCATCGAGTTCGATGTATTGCAAGCCTCTGTCCACACAGAAGTCCACAGCCTCCAAGGCAGTCTTCATATCCAATCGGCATACACGGAAAGCCTTGCCCGGGCGAATCCACTCCTTGGCGTCGGCAATCTGGCTAGGGACATTGAGGTTGAGCACCATCTGCTTGTTATTAATCAAGTCGATAGCCTTCTCTCCCACCATGATGAATCGCCAAGGCATATCGTAGGCGGTGATGATGTCGGCAGACTGGAACATAGACATCTGCAATTCGTTGTCGGCCTTCAATTTCAGCTTACCTCTCACGAAATCAACCAAGGCAGCCTCGCCGATTGCGGCATAGAGACCGTTCGCCAAGTGCATGGTGAGCGGGCGTTCAGCCTCATCCTGCCAAGTCTTTTCCGACTTCAAGAGTTTTACCTTGGTGGATTGCGCCTGTGCCCAAGCGAAGTGGTAAGCCTCAGCACCAGGGGCGAAGCGGAAGGAGGTCAAGTCGTCGGTGATATGCATGAAGAGACCATTCGTAGCCTCAGGGAAATGATAGCGGATAGCCACACCCTCGTCGTAAGCACGCACGATGATGTCGAAGAGATACTGCTGACGCTTGTCATAGCCATTGTTGCTGTTGTCGTGGTTGCCACCCTTCATCAGGTGGATGGTCATCTCGTTGTAATGGTCACGTATCTGGGCATACTCGCCATAGACAGGAGTCCAAGTGTTGTCCTCGGTCTTCCTGTCCACATTGATGACTTCCATGCCCTTGGTCCAAACTCGGTTGGTGTCCACAGGGATGCCCATCGCCGACTCCACCAGGTGGTTGTCGATATTCACACCCAGTTCGCCCATCTCCACCACTTGCTTGCCTGCATAGTCGAGGTGGTAGGTCAACTTACCGTCTTTCTGCTCGAAAGTAAAGTGATACTTGCCGTCAGGCGACTGCAATGCTTGCTGGGCTTTCACCTGCGACAGCACTCCGAACAATAATATCAAGAAGAGCCATCCGCTCTTCATTCGATTTCCGTATGTCATATTACACCTTATTTATATGTTATATCTTAAAATGCTTTTATGGATAATACGCACCAACTGCCATTCTTACTTAAAACGCAAGGCAATGGCAAATATTTCGCCCAATTATGCGAGAGTTACGAAAAAAGTTTGTACTTTTGCAGTGGTTAGAAGAAAACAATATGGTTACAAGAGATAAGCTCATAGAACGTTTCAAGAGATTGCCAAAAGATTTCACCTTTGACGAGCTCACTCGCCTACTGGAAATATATGGCTTTGAGATTTCAAACAAAGGGAAGACATCCGGTTCTCGTGTAGTGTTCAAGAATGGCGACAAGAAGCCGATAATGCTTCATAAGCCACACCCAGGAAACATTGTAAAAGGCTATGCCTTGAAGCAGGTTTTCAATTATCTTAAGGAATTAGGACTGATTAAATAACAATTAGCTTTATGAATACATTAAAATATAAAGGATTCATAGGTTCGGTAGACTTCAGCGAGGAAGACAATGTCTTTTTCGGAAAGCTCGAAGGCATAGACGGACTAGTCAACTTTGAGGGTTCAAGTGTCGATGAGTTGAAATCTGCTTTTCATGAAGCGGTTGAAGACTACTTGGCCTACTGCCAGGAAGAGGGCATTGTACCTAAGAAGAGCTATAGCGGAACCTTGAATATCAGAATATCCCCAGATATTCATAGGCAAATTGCCATTTTGGCAAATAAGGCCGGAGTATCTATCAACGCTTTTATCAAACAAGCACTCAATAGAGAAGTGGCAGCTTTGGCATAGAAGAAAACATGGCAGCAAACAAGCAAGAAATCGACGAACTGAGCCTACAGAAGGCTGAACGCCTTTTCGAGTCGGGCGACATCAAGAAGATAGAGGTTGGCACAGCCAAGGGGTTGTGCCAGATACACTGTTATCTCTTCGATGGTCTCTACGACTTCGCAGGAAAGATTCGCACGCTCAACATAGCGAAGGGCGGTTTCCGCTTTGCCAACAGCATGTACCTCGATGCCATTCTTCCCGTCATTGAGAAGATGCCCGAGACGACCTTCGAGGAAATCATCGCCAAGTATGTGGAGATGAACATCGCCCATCCTTTCATGGAGGGCAACGGCAGAGCCACTCGCATCTGGCTCGACCTCATACTCAAGAAGAACCTAGGCATGGTGGTGGATTGGCG
>CAVKXW010000046.1:0-21300 GCA_963660215.1 Bacteroidaceae bacterium
GCGGAGCAAACATGTTGCCGAAGAAGATGGCGAGCATCATACCCTCTGGATAACCTGGGTTCATCACACGCACGATGACGGCGATGGCACCGATAAAGAATCCATAGAAGTACTTGCCCTTCTCTGTACGAGCGGATGTAACAGGATCGGTAGCCATGAACACAGCACCGAAGCAGAAGCCACCGAGGATGATATGCTCGTACCAAGCGATAGGAGTCATTCCGAGAGCCTGGAAGATGAGAGCCATCACGATACCACCTGCGAACACACTGCCCATGGTCTTCCACGAAGCGATACCTGTCCAGAGAAGGATGACCGCACCGATGGCGATGGCGATGACAGATGTCTCACCGATAGAACCTGGGATAAAACCTGTAATCATATCGCAGATGCTAGCAGAAGGCACACCGCCCTGAGCCAACTGACCAAGAGGGGTTGCTGCAGTAAATCCATCTGGCAAAGTGTTACCAAGTCCGAAGATGGCATCCTTGGCAATCCAAACCTTGTCGCCGCTCATAGCCAAAGGATATGAGAAGAAGAGGAACATACGTGCTCCCACCGCCACATTGAAGATGTTCATACCCGTACCACCGAATATCTCCTTGCAGAAGATGACTGCGAAGGCGCAAGCCAAGGCGAGCATCCACAGCGGAGTGGAGATAGGGATAATCAATGGGATGATGATACCAGACACCAAGTAGCCCTCCTGGATTTCCTCGTGCTTCCACTGAGCCCAGGCGAATTCAATGCCGAGACCCACGATGTAGCTGACGAGCAACTTAGGAAGGACGGCCAGGAAGCCAAAACCGAACACCTCGATGAAACTAGCGGCATCGAGCGTGCCAGCAGCCTTGAAGTTCTGGTATCCCACATTATACATACCGAAGAGCAATGCAGGAATCAGGGCGATTACCACAAAGCTCATGATGCGCTTCGAGTCGATGGCGTCGTGGATGTTGGCTCCGCTCTTCGCTGTCGTGTTAGGCACGTACAGGAAGCTCTCGAAACCATCGAAGACGCTCTCGAAGGCATGAAGCTTACCTCCCTCTTGGAAGTTAGGCTTTATCTTATTGAGATAATTTCTTAATGCACTCATTTTATTTATTTATATAATTAAGCATTCTCCTTACGCAAGATGTCCAAGCCCTCGCGTACTATCTTCTGGAGTTCGAGCTTAGAGCTATCCACGAACTCAGCTACGGCAAAGTCCTCAGGACTAACCTCATAGATACCGAGCTGCTCCTGCTTGTCGATGTCACCAGCGATGATAGCCTTGATGAGATATTCTCCGTAGATGTCCATAGGCAATACCTTGTCGTACTCACCACTCATAATCATGTGGCGCTCACCACCCTTGATGCGGGCATCGAGGTCGTATTCCTTCTTCTTGCCAAAGAGCCAGGAGAGATAAGAGCGAGAGGTAGAGAAATCGTTGGTGCGAGGCATAATCCAACCAAGCATCTCATCCTTGTCATCTCCCTCTGGGATAGCAGTGATTTCAGAGGTGTGACCACCCACATAATCTTCGAGTGTGGTTTGCTTGCCTGTCAAAGGGTTGCCATTGATAAGTCGCACATGCTCAGATGTTTTTAGTTGGTCGGCTACAAAAGTGGTTAATGGTGTTCCGACCAAGACTTCTGCATAGCCAGGAGTCTTGATTTCGCTACCAGCCACAGCTACAGTCTTGTGTAGGTCCACCTTACCCGTCAAGAATAAACGGCCAAAGAAAATGACTGCTGATGGATCAACTGTCCATACCACCTCACCCTTGTTCACAGGGTCGATGTTGTTTACCTGTACACCTACGTTGCCGGCAGGACACGCACCATCAAAAACATTGAGTTCCACATTCTTTGCTTCTCCGAGCGCATTGCTATGCTGGTTCACACCGATACCCAGATAAGTTTTCGCCATCTTGCTCAAGGCAGTCAAACCTACTTGGAAAGCTTCCTCATTGCCAACGAGTTCTACCTCGAAGTCGGCGGCTAGCGGCATGTCGCGGAGGGCAGAAACGAAAATTGCCTTAGGTGTGGTCTCTGGAGAGGTGGACACAGCATAAGGCAACTGGTTGATGTAACCGAACAGACCAGCCTCAAGCAAAGCTTGCTTTACAGCCTCTCCATCCAAAGCATCAACATTCTTCTTTCCGAAATCGGTAGAGGTTTGCACAGCGTCGGCTTTCACCTTTACGCATAGCACCTTACGGCGCTCACCTCTCACAATGGCGGTGATTTCACCACTCACTGGCGAGGCAAACTTCACCTCAGGGCAAGCCTTGTTGACGAACAAGGCATCTCCGGCATTGACATGGTCGCCTTCGCGCACGACTACCTTAGGAGTAACACCCACGAAAGCAGCAGGCACGAGCGCATACTCGCTAGCCTGAGCCACCTGAAGCGTTACGTCCTTGGAAGCCTTACCCTTCAGGTTAATGTCCAAGCCTTTACGTAACTTAATTACATTTGCCATAACTACATTAATAATTTTATATAAAAACTGATATTTCTGTTTATATTTCTATGCTGAATTTTCAAACTTGGTGCAAAAATAGTGAAAAAATGCGATATACGAAAGAAAAATAATCTGAATTATTCGATTTTATGGCAAAAAAGCAGTAATTTTGTGGCAAAATTTATTTTAGAAACATTTTTGTAAACTAGAGAAAGCAACTCTGAAACAGATTAAACATATTATTAATAGCATCATTTGGACGCTGGCCGCGCTCTATCTGGTGCTTGTAGTACTGCTGCACGTGCCACCAGTACAGGCATTTATCGGCTCGGAAGTGGCCGATGCCTTGGCTAAGAAGTTTGGTACAGAAGTTTCTGTAGGTAAGGTGAACCTAGGTGGCTTCAACCGTATTATCGTTGATGATGTCATGATGCTCGACCAGCGTGGTGACAGTATGTTGTATGCTTCGCGTGTATCGGCGAAGATTGATTTCTTGCCACTTAAAGATGGAAAAATCTCCATTTCATCGGCTCAGCTTTTTGGATTAAATGCCAATCTCTATAAGCAGACAGCCAAGAGTCCTACCAATTTCCAGTTTGTCATCGATTCCTTGGCAAGCAAGGACACCACCAAGCATTCCCCTCTTGATTTGCATATTGCGAGCTTGATTATACGTCATGGTTCCATCGCTTATAATCAGCGGGATATTTCTCCTCGACAAGGTGTTTTTTCGCCTCAGCATATTGGAATTTCCAATCTTTCAGCCCATCTGATATTGAACCGTTTGACAGATAACGATATTCATTTGATAGTAAAGAAGATAGGCTTGCTGGATAAATCTGGACTTGAAATAAAAAATCTCCATTTCAAACTGGATGCAGACCGGCAACAAGCAGCTCTAAGAGACTTCTCGATAGAGCTTCCTAGCTCACATTTCCAACTCGAGGATTTGCGAGCTTCTTATCGTATGGAGAACAAGAAATTATTGATGTCCTCCCTACAATTTCAAGGAGGAATCAAACCTTCTCGCATCACTCTTTCAGATGTGGCTTGTCTAGTACCTGAATTGCGTAATTTCAAAGATGCCTTGGCAATACAGGCGAATTTTTCGGGCACAAATTCTTCAGCTCGCATCTCTCGTCTTCAAATAAAGACAAAGAGTGGTAGTGTTTTACTGAAAGCCGATGGTAGATTGAATGATTGGAATCGCAATTTACGTTGGAATGTGAACATTCATGATTTCAAGGTCTCAGCCGAGGGTATCAATCAAGTGGCTAATAATCTGGGCAAGCGCATCAATATTCCTCAGGAAGTATTGCGCTTGGGCAATATATATTATATAGGTAAGGTTTATGGCGAAGGGAAGCGTATGGGAACCCAAGGAAACCTGAGAACGGATGTGGGCAGTATGACTCTCAAGGCAGAAAAGGATGGTGACAATCTACAGGCCAGAATCCATACGCAAGATATCAATCTAGGCCGTATCTTGGATAATGATAAGTTGGGCATTCTCTCAGCGACGCTTTCTATGCATGGAACCCCTCGGCATCTTTTTGCGCAAGGGAGCATACCTCGTTTCGATTTTAATAAGTATAGCTATCGCAACATCACGATAGATGGAAGTTATAATCAGGGCTTGTTGAAAGGACTGGCTTCCATTGCAGATCCCAATGCCACCATCCAGGTTGAGGGAGCCTACTCTATTCCTAAGAAGCAATATGCTGCAACGGTTCGAATCGACCATCTGCAACCAACGGTTTTGGGGATGAAGATGGCTGATAAGTCCTATTGCCTGGACGATATCAAGATTGGTGCCAAGAATCAAGGCAAGGATAGCTATCTCGACCTAGAGGCTCCTTTTGCTAACGTTCACATAGATGGTGAATATGATTATGCTACCCTAGTGCAGAGTTTTACCAATCTGGTGGCAAGCAAGCTACCTACCCTGCCAGGTATTGGCAAGGTGAACCACTCGGCAAAGAACCACTTTACCTTTCAGGCAGAGGTTACATCTACCGAGCTCTTGGAGCGCATGTTTGGCATTCCTCTTCAGATAGAGCGACCTATCTTTGCTGACGGTTTCATGAATGATTCAGAAAAGACAGTTAACATTTATGCAAGTTTGCCAGCCTTCAATTATGGCGACAAGTATTATAATGGTGGCAAGGTTCGTCTGCATACTATAGATGACTCTCTGAAAGTCGATGCGCAGATTCGACAAGGCAAGATAGGAGAAAATGGCCCTTCTCTTCGCGTAAAAGCGGCTGCGGCAGATAATAACTTGTTGGCTAGATTGTTTTATAACAACCATTCAGCCAAACTCCCTATCAAGGGAATGCTTGATGCCAAGGCTCAGTTCTTTAAGAACGAGGAGAATGTTTCTACGGCGCAAGTCTCCGTTCACCCTTCTGTAATAACGATTGGCGACACGCCTTGGGATGTGCATCCTTCGGCTATCGTCTATAGAAAGAATCATCTTTTGGTAGATCATTTTGCTGTAAGTCACCAAGGTCAGCATATTATAGTGAATGGTAAGGCTACCCCCAATAAGACCGATTCCATAATGGCAGACCTGAAAGACGTGGACGTGGCGTATATTTTGAACTTGGTGAATTTCCACTCTGTCGATTTTGCAGGCAAAGTTTCGGGAAAGGCGGTTGTGAAGAGCCTCCTGAGTGCCCCGGATGCTTATGCCAAGCTTGACGTAAGTGATTTTACCTTCGAAAACGGTCTTCTAGGCGTGCTTCATGCTGGGGTCGACTATAACAAGGAGCTTGGACAAATCGACATCCATGCTGTGGCTGATGACGGACCAGAACATCAAACTCTCATCGATGGCTATGTATCGCCAAGCCGAAACTATATCGACCTGGGAATAGAAGCACAAGGTACCAGCATGAAATTTATGGAGAATTTCTGTGGAAGCTTCATGGATCGTATTGAGGCTTGGGGAGATGGCAAGCTGAATCTAGTGGGCGATTTGAGCAACATTAACCTTGTGGGAGATATTGTGGCTCATGGCAAGATGCATCTCAAGCAGTTGAATACCGAATATTCATTTGAGGGTCTGAGGGCTCACGCCATCCCCGACGACATTCTGATTCAGAATGATACCATTTATGATAGAAATCACAACATGGCTTTCGTTAGCGGTGGTATCCATCATAAGCACCTCACCAGGTTGAGCTATGACTTGGACATAAAGGCTCGTAACTTTCTGGGTTTCGACACCCACGAGTTTGGTGATAATACCTTCTATGGTACTGTTTATGCCACGGGTAATGTCGGTATCCATGGCAAGAGCGGAGAGACCATCATCGACATAGATGCAAAGCCAGAGCCAGGCAGTATCTTTGTTTACAACGTAGCAAGCCCTGACGCCATTGGCGACAAAGACTTTATCCATTGGCATGAAATCGTACCTGATTTGGCAGATGACATCGCCCAAAATATGGCTGCCAACAAGGTTGAAGATGATATAGAATTCGCTTCGGATATGCGCATCAACTTTCTACTCAATACCAACCAGAATCTTACGGTCAAGCTCTTGATGGATGAGCAATCGGGCGATTACATTACGCTCAATGGTGACGGAGTAATCAGAGCCAACTATTTCAATAAAGGCTCGTTCGATATGTTTGGTAATTATGTGGTAGACCATGGTGTTTATAAGCTTACCATCCAAAATCTCATCAAAAAGGAGTTTGAGTTTATGTCGGGTGGTACTATAGCCTTTGGCGGTAATCCTTATAATGCCCCACTCAACCTGCAGGCAAAATATACGGTGAATGGTGTGCCTTTGAGTGATTTGAAGATAGGACGCTCGTTCTCTAGCAATAACATTCGTGTGGATTGCTTGATGGACATCACGGGTACGCCACAGTCGCCAAAAGTGGATTTCAGTATGGATTTGCCTACTGTGAACAGTGATGCGAAACAGATGATTTATTCTGTCATCAACTCACAAGAGGAGATGAATCAGCAAGTGCTCTATCTTCTTGGCATTGGTCGCTTTTTTACTCAGACCAACAACAACCAGATGAGTGAGAATGCAGACCAGCAGAGTCAAACGTCTCTGGCGATGCAAAGTTTCCTGAGCGGTACGATTTCTCAACAAATCAGTTCTGTACTCTCGAATGTCGTAAAGAGCAATAATTGGAATTTAGGAGCTAATATCTCTACGGGTGACGAAGGATTTAACAATGCCGAGTATGAAGGAATATTGAGTGGCAAATTGCTGAACAACCGCCTGCTCTTCAATGGACAGTTTGGCTATCGTGACAATGCTAATGCCACCCAGAGTTTCATAGGCGATTTCGACCTTCGTTATCTTATCTTCCCAAACGGCAACTTGGCAGTTCGTATGTATAATCAAACCAACGACCGCTATTTCACGCGCAATAGCTTGAATACGCAAGGCTTGGGATTGATTATGAAGAAAGATTTTGGTAGTTGGCGAGAGCTGTTTGGTTTCAAGAAGAAAAAGACGAAGAAAAAAGTAAAATAAAGAAGCCAAGCTAAGGCTGAAAAAATATAAAGGCGGAGCGCTTGATAACAAGCCTCCGCCTTTAATTTTACGGTTATAAGTTTTTTATGAAGCCATAACCGTTACCATAACATTCATTTCTATAATTTGGTTTTTATGAACGACCCATTTTCTTTTTGGGGGATTTTAGAGGATAGTCTTAACAGCCTCGAGCATACCCTTCTCCTGAATGAGGTCAAGGTCTTTCTTAACCAAGTCGGTCAAACCAGGAACGGTCTTGTTCAAATCCTCATGCCAGATGTAATCGAAGCCAAGTACACCCTCGGCAATCTTCTGGGTGTCGCCTGTAGCCCAAAGCTCTGTGAGCTTGTCCATGATCTTTGGATCGTCATTTGGCTGGATAGGAGCACCATCCTCACGTACACCACCCTTGTAATAAGTGATGATGGCAGCGAGACCAAATACCAATCCCTGTGGCAATTCTCCCTTGCGCTCTAAGTAAATCTTTACACCTGGGAGGTCACGAGTCTCATACTTAGGGAAAGAGTTGAGCATGATGCTTGTTACCTGATGGTCTACGAATGGGTTCTCAAAACGCTCCAATACGTCAGAAGCAAACTTCTGGAGCTCATCCATTGGCAAGTTCAAGGTCTGCATCAACTCGTCGAACTGCACCTTGTGGATGTATTTGCCCAAAACTGGATGCTCGCAAGCGTCGCGTACGATGTTTACACCGCTGAGGTATGTAACAGGACTCAGAACAGTGTGAGGACCATTCAGAAGTGTTACCTTACGCTCGTGGTATGGCTTCTCGTTGTCTGTGATGAGTACGTGGAGACCAGCCTTGTGAGCAGGGAATTCCTCTTGCATCTGCTCTACTGTCATATTCTCTGCCTTCTCGATGACCCAAAGGTGGAAGCTCTCTGCCTTAACGACAAGATTATCCTTGTAGCATATCTTCTGCTGGATTTCCTTGATGGTGTCGCGTGGGAATCCTGGAACAATGCGGTCTACCAATGTAGCGCATACATAACAATGGTTGGTGAACCACTCCTTGAAGCCTTCATAGTCGGCACCCATGTCGCCCTTCCATAGTTCGATATACTGATAGATGCACTCTTTGAGATGGTGACCGTTCAAGAAAATCAACTCGCAAGGCATCAAAATCATACCCTTTGTAGGATCGCCCTCGAAATATTTGTAGCGATGGAACAAAAGCTGAACCAACTTGCCTGGATAAGAAGCAGCTGGAGCATCTGTAAATTTGCAAGAATCGTCGAAAGCGATACCAGCCTCTGTGGTGTTAGAGATGATGAATCGCATCTCTGGCTGCTCTGCGAGAGCCATGAATGCCTGATTCTGTGAATATGGATTCAAGCAACGGCTGATGACATCGATACGCTCCAATGTGTTGACAGCCTGACCATTCTCCTTGCCCTGAAGGTTTACGTGGTAGAGGCAGTCCTGACCGTTCAACCAGTCGACCATACCTTGTGCCAAAGGCTGAACAACGACCACAGAACCATTGAAGTCTGTCTTCTTGTTCATGTTCCATACAATCCAATCTACGAATGCACGGAGGAAGTTACCTTCACCAAACTGAATGATTTTCTCAGGAGCGACGCTCTTAGGAGCCGTACGCTTGTTTAAAGATTTCAACTCTTTCATGATTTGTTATTTTGTTTTATGTTTTGTTTTTAATATATGTTTGTGTTATTTCTTGATTTACGTTGCAAAGGTAGTAAATAATGTGTTTGCTTGTTCCAAAAAAGCAGAAAAACTTCACGCAAACCTTTACGCAATACAAGAGTTTTCTCCTTCTCTCAATCCTCCGTTTTGCAGGTGTAGGGATTTTCCTCTCTCTCTTTAGGGGAAATCCTTCCATAGGGAAAGAAAATTGCCGTATCTTTGCAGCAGAAAAATGAAACAAGATGTAGAACAATTTAAAATAATACGATTATGAAAAGAATGATTATAGCCCTTGTAGCAATGTTTATGATGACATTCACTACCGCGTCTGCAATGAGTTACGAGCAAGCACGTCAGCAGGCTTTGTTCTTGACGGATAAGATGGCTTATGAGCTGAATCTTACGGATGATCAGTATGAGGCTGCTTATGAGGTAAATCTCGATTACTTGATGAGCATAGACAATTACGATGACCTTTATGGCTCGTATTGGCGTCAGCGCAATATGGACTTGAGTTATATTTTGCTCGATTGGCAGTATCAGGCTTATCTGAACGCATCTTATTTCTACCGTCCTCTTTATTGGAGCGCAGGATATTGGCACTTTGGAATCTATGCTCGCTACCCTCGTCGCGACTACTTCTTCTTCGGTCGCCCTCATTTCTATGTTTCTTATCGTGGAGGACATAGCTGGCGAGTGAATGGTGGAAGAAGCTGGTATCATGGACGCCAGTTTGGTGGTCCTCGTCCTGGGGGCAATCCAAGGATAGGTATGAGAGATGGTTTCAACCGTGGCGACTTCGGCCGTGGCAGGACCTTGGGCAATCCACAGCGTCAGAGCAGCACTCGCACCACTGTGACTCGTCCGGGCAGAGATTTAGGAAATGGAGGAAATCGCCCAAACAATGGCAATCAGGGATTTAACAATAGGAATGACCGCCCAAACAATAGCAACCAAGGCTTTAACAATAGAAACGAGCGTCCTAACAATGGCTCATTCGGTGGTCGACGTACTTTTGGAAATGGCTCTTTTAGCAATTCTAACCGCCCATCAAACGGGGAATTTGCTCCACGATCTACCACTCCTAGCTCTTCGTTCGGAAGCGGCAACCGCTCTTTCAATAACAGTGGCAATCGTTCATTCAACAATAATGGAAGCAATCGCTCTTTCAACAAAGGAGGCAGCAGCAATAATAGCCGTAGCTTTGGAGGCGGTTCACGAAGCAATGGAGGCTCACACAGCAATGGTGGCGGCAACAATGGTGGCGGTCACTTTGGTGGAAGGAGATAACTCTAGATTTAAAATAGGAAGCATATAATAAAAGGTAATAAATATAATGTTAGCAGGATAACAAATTAGAGTATTAAAAAAATCAAGTAAAAAAGGGAATTTGCAACCGACTCAATATCGATTGGCAAATTCCTTTTGTTTTTTATATCAGCTCTTCGCTTTCTCGGAAGGGAGAAAGCTATTCTATACCGAAGAGTGCTTTCAATCCTCCGTCTACGCCAGAGAAGCCCATGAAGGCAAGGCTCAGGAGGGCAGCTGTCACCATGACGATAGCCATTCCTTGCATTCCCTTAGGGATTCGTACCAAGGCTTGCTGCTCGCGGATGCCTGCGAAAACGATGAGTGCCAAGGCAAAGCCCAAGGCTGTGGAGAAGGCATATACCACGCTCTCAAGCAGATTGAAATCTTTCTGGATGACCAGGATTGCCACACCTAGCACGGCGCAGTTGGTGGTAATCAGTGGCAAGAAGATGCCCAATGCTTGGTAAAGGGCTGGTGAAACCTTCTTCAATATAATTTCTACCATCTGTACCAAGGCAGCAATTACCAGGATGAAAGCCAAGGTCTGGAGATATTGCAGCCCAAATGGGTCGAGCACGTACTTCTGAACACACCAAGTGATAATGGTAGCCAAGGTCAAGACGAAGGCGATGGCACCACCCATACCGATGGCTGTATCAATTTTCTTCGATACGCCCAAGAAAGGACAGATACCGAGAAACTGCGACAAGACAATGTTGTTGACGAATATCGCAGAGATAAAAATCAATAAATATTCCATAATGTTTTATTTCTTAACCTTATTAAATATTGCTATCAAGTAGCCCAATGTGAGGAAGGCTCCTGGAGGCAAGATAAATACCAAGATGTTGGTGGTCTCTGGCAGCAAGCCAACGCCAAACACGCTGCCTGCTCCCAAGAGCTCACGGCAGCAGCCAAGAAGAGTGAGAGCTAGGGTAAAGCCCAATCCGCACCCCACTCCATCCATCAAACTTGCCACTGGGGAATTTTTAGCTGCAAAGCTTTCGGCACGGCCCAGGATGATGCAGTTGACCACAATCAGTGGAATGTAAATGCCCAGGGCTTGGTTGATGCTGTCGGGAGCATAGGCGCTCATCAACATCTGAAGAATGGTTACGAAGGCTGCGATTACTACGATAAACACAGGGATGCGTACCATGTCGGGAGTGATCTTCTTGATGCACGAAATAACAAAGTTGGTACAAATGAGCACAGCCATGGTAGCCAGTCCCATGGACAGACCATTGATGGCACTCGTGGTTGTAGCCAATGTAGGACACATTCCGAGGAGCAACACGAAGGTAGGGTTCTCCTTGATGAGTCCGTTCATCAAAATTTTCATATTACTCATATCGGTTTATCCTTTCTTTTCGTTATGTTCTACTTTTGTTGCACCGCTTTCTCCGTCCACTTGTTTGCCAGCATAGGCTTGGTAGGCTTGGTTCACGGCTTTTAGGAAAGCACGACTGGTGATGGTTGAGGCTGTGATGGCGTCTACAGCATTGCCGCTCTTGTCGTCTTTGCTCACATGCAGGTCGCCGTCCTTTGGCGATTTTCCGATGATGCTCCCCTTTCCGTCTTTCTGGAACCATGTGGTGGCCTTTGCGCCGAGCCCAGGAGTCTCAGAAGCTTGCAGGATGGTGTAGCCCAAGATGGTGCCTTCGCTGTCGAAGCCTACGAGCACCTTGAGGTCGCCGCCAAAACCGCCTGTTGTGCTTTCCACGGCTGCCCCTAGCTGTTTGCCGCTCTTATCGGAGCATTTGTGTACGGTGAAGCTTACTTCCTTGCCTCCTATCTCTTGTTTCACCTCTTCTGGTTCAGCCACTTGTAGATTCTCTGTTCCCATTACGCTTTTAATGCCGGCAGCCAAGCTTTGTGCTGCTTTCTCGGCGATAGGGCCAGAGGTTAGGTGATTGATGTATGCGAGGACTGCGCCCACTACGAGCGCCACGCCTACGAGCACAAGCACCATGTTCTTTAATGATGATTCTAATTTTTGCATATCTCGGTCCTCCTTATTTCTTGACAGGCTTCTCGCCGAAGCGCTTTGGTTTAACGTATGTGTTAATAAGAGGTGTGAACGCATTCATGATGAGAATGGCAAACGACATTCCTTCTGGATAGCTACCCCAGTAGCGGATGATGACTGTCAGCAAACCGATGCACACACCATAGATAAGCATTCCTTTGTGGGTCATTGGCGAGGTGACGTAGTCGGTGGCCATGAAGATGGCTCCCAGCATCAGTCCACCGCTGAAAATCACCGCCAGAGGATTGGCGTAGATCGGGTTGGCGATGTGCATCAAGCCGCTGAAGACGAATACGGTGGCGATGATGCTTACAGGAATGTGCCAGGTGATTACCTTCTTCCAGAGCATGTAAGCCAAGCCGAGCAAGAGGGCGATGGCGCAAACCTCGCCAGTGGTTCCGGCACCAAACCCGTCGCCTGTGGCTCCGAAGAAGAGGCTCATGTTGTCAGGCAACTGCTGCAGCAATGAAGCGTCGCCCGTCTTGATGGCTGTCTTCATGATGGCTAGCGGAGTGGCAGCCGTGGTGGCGTCGGTATAGCTGAGCATCTGTCCTGCCACAGGCCATGAGGTCATCTGCGCAGGGAAGCTGACGAGCAAGAAGCAGCGCCCCACCAAGGCTGGGTTGAAAGGGTTGTTGCCCAAGCCGCCAAACGACATCTTGCCCACTCCGATGGCAAACAAGGCACCGATGATGATAATCCAGAGCGGAAGGTTGCTTGGCAAGTTCATGCCGAGCAAGAGACCGGTGATGATGGCAGAGCCATCCAAGAGGGTTGTCTCTTCCTTCAAGAGATATTTTGTGATTGCCCACTCAAAGAATACGCAGGCTGCCACTGAGGTGAGCAGAACTACTGCTGAGCCCAAGCCAAAGAAGTAGATAGAGGCTAGAATGGCTGGTACGAGAGCGATGATCACCCCATACATGTTCTTCTCTACCGACTCATTGCCATGAGCATGTGGCGATAATGAAACTATTAATTTTCCCATTTTCTTTTCAAATGATTTTTTCGGTTACTTCTTGGCGTTACGAGCCTTGATAATGCCCATCACGGCTGCCTTTCCCCCGATGATGTTGTCGAGGATAGGACGGTGGGAAGGACAGGTGAACTGGCAGGAGCCGCAGGCGATGCAAGAGGTTACTTCCTCTGCCTCCAGGCGCTCATAGTCTTTCACCACGCTCAGGGTGGCTAGCAAGTATGGCTCCAATCCCATAGGGCAAGCGTCCACACACTTGGCGCATCGGATGCAAGGCTGGGCTTTCTTGCGATGAGCGTCTGCATCGGTCAATATGGTGATGGAGTTGGTTCCCTTGGTTACAGGCACGTCTAGGCTTATCACGGCCTTGCCCATCATCGGTCCGCCTGCCAACACCTTGTTGTCGCCCTCTGGCAAACCGCCGCAGGCTTCTATCATCTGCGAGAATGGGGTTCCCATTCTCACCAGGAAGTTGCCTGGGTTCTTCACTTGTTTGCCTGTCACTGTGGTGTAGCGCTCAAACAGCGGCTTGTGCTTCATCACTGCCTGATAAACTGCGAAGGCTGTCCCTACGTTCTGCACGATGGCACCCACGTTTACTGGGATGGCTGGTGGGGCTGGCACCTGGCGGTTGATAACGGCGTCGACCAGTTGTTTCTCTCCACCTTGTGGGTATTTCTTTGCCAATGGCACGATTTTGATGCGTGAGTCGCCAGCCGTTTTTTCTTCGAAGAGCTTGATGGCGGCAGGTTTGTTGTCCTCTATTCCGATGTAGCCCTTCTCTACCTTTGCCGCCTTCATCAATAGGTTCAAGCCTACGAGGATTTCGTCGGCGTGCTCCATCATGAGTCGATAGTCGGCGGTGATGTAAGGCTCACACTCCACACCGTTGATGATGACGCATTCTGCCTTGGCTCCCGGAGGTGGGCAAAGCTTGATGAAGGTAGGGAAGCCTGCGCCGCCCATACCTGTGACTCCCGCCTCCTTGATGCGGTTTACGATTTCCTCTGGGTTGAGCTCTGGGTGTGCCTCCAGGGTTTCCAACTTGTCTGAGCGGTCGATGCTCTCTTCCCACTTGTCAGCCTCGTCTACATTGATGATGATGCAAGGCTTGCGGTAACCAGTGGCGTCGATGGAAGTGTCGATTTTGAACACGGTTCCTGAAACCGAACTATAAATAGGAGCGCTCACGAATCCTCCTGCCTCTGCTATCAAGGTTCCTACCTTCACCTTGTCGCCCTTGGCAACCACAGGCTTGGCTGGGGCGCCGATGTGCTGGCCTAGCGGGAAGATGGCTTGCTTAGGCAGGGCTGCCACCTGGGTAGCCATCTCGGCAGTAATCTTGTTTTCTTCTGGGTGTACTCCACCTATCTTAAATGTTCTCAAATTCATGCTTGTTCCTCCTTCTTTTCTTCAGCTGGGGCAGCCTCTGCGGCTGGCTTCGCTTTCTTAATAGGGAAATTTACTTTTGTGAGGGCACCTGTTGGGCACTCTTCCACACACTTGGTGCACATGCGGCACTTGTTGAAGTCGACGTAAGCCACGTTTCCTTCGATGGTGATGGCTTCGAACTTGCACACCTTCTGGCACTTACCGCATCCGATGCAAGCTGCGCTACAAGCTTTTCTGGCTACTGCGCCCTTGTCTTTATTGACGCATCTCACGTAGACTCGGCGACCCTTAGGACCCTTGTTCCTGAGCTCGATGATGTGGCGAGGACAAGCCTTGGTGCAACTGCCACAGCCGCCGCACTTCTCTTCGTCTACCTCTGGCAGCCCTGTCTCTGGGTTGATGGAGATGGCTCCAAACTGGCAGGCTGCCACGCAGTCGCCACAGCCCAGGCATCCGAATCCGCAGCCTGTCTCGCCAGCGCCACAAGAATTCATCGCTGCACATGTGTGCAAACCATCATACTCGGCGATGCGAGGACGATGCTCGCAAGAACCATTACAACGTACCACAGCCACCTTGGCCGCTGTGTTGGCCACAGCCATGCCCAGGAGGTCGGCAACCTTGCCCATCACGTCGGCTCCACCCACAGGGCACATCAGCCCCTCGATGCTGCCAGCGTCGGCACCCTTCACCAGCGCTGCTGCCATGCCGGAACAACCAGCAAAACCGCAGCCACCACAGTTGGCGCCAGGCAACAGTTCGCTAACCTGCCCCAATCGAGGGTCCTCTTCGACGGCAAATTTCTTGGAGACTCCGAAGAGCACCAGTGCTGCTATCAGCGCAATGGCTCCGAGCACCAAGATTGCAATCAAAATGAAATTCATAATTGTTTGTATTTTTAATTTTTGTTTATATTTTCTCTCTTAGAAAGACTTCTTTCGAAAACTTCCCTTATCTCTCGATGCTGAAGCTCAGCTTTGTCTTGAGCTTGTTGCGGCACAGGTAGAGTATGGCGTAATAGGGCACCAAGATGCCTAGCGCCGACAGGGCCGCCGCTGCCTCCGACTGGGTGGCTTTCACTACTCCTACCAGCGCCGCCACCATCAGCACCAGGGGCAATAGGTAACCATAGAGGCTGGCTCTGAATCCCACTGCGGTGTCAGCCACCACATTCACCCTGTCGCCTGGATGGTAGAGGCTTGCGTCGGGGGTTGCCACCTCTATCATCTTCTCCTTGCTTTCCGAAGCGTGGCAATGGGAGGCTACCTTGCAGGCACTACACGCCGATGACTGCACGAAGCGAACCATCACGCAGCCATCCTCTATGTTTTCTATCATGCCTGTATGTTTAATCTTGTTGCTCATTTGTAATGTAGACTTTGCAATTTTCTGTTTGCAAAGATAATACATTATTTATAAATAGCCAATTAAATCTTGAAGAAAATATACAAAAGAAGCGTAAACGTTTTCTATGATACGTTTACGCTTCGTTCTTATAGGTTTGCTTTCACCTTTTTGCCCTTGCTCTCGTTGCCTACGCGGTCTAGGGCTGTCACCACGTAGACATATTTCTTGGCTTTCACGTAAGGCACTTTGTAGCTGGTGGCGTATGTAACTGCTTGCAGGGCTGCCACATTGCCCAGGTCGACCGGCTCGCCTTGCTCGAATCGGTAGATGGCGAATCGGTTGGCTTGGTCGCCCCATTTCTTGGCGCTTGCCTTTGGCGCTTTCCATCTGAGCGCAGGTCCTTCGGCCGTCCATGTCAGCTTCAGGCTCTTCACTCCCTTGGGTGCCTTGTCGTCGAGGAAAGGCATCAGTGGTGGCAGGGCTGGATATTTCCAATAGTAGTTGCGCAGGGTATGTCCGATGTTGCCTACGTTGTCGGCGGCGGTCTTGGCATACCAGAGCACAGTTCCCTTCACATTGTTCATCTGCTGGTGGAGCTGGTGCTTGGCTGGCAACTGATGGCTGCGGGGATTGGCTGGGTCGGGATACTTGGCGGTGCGCTCCAGGTCTTCGCCGATGTAGAGAGGGCGGTTGCCCGCATGCTTGTTCCACCATGTGATGAGGGTCTTGTAGTCGGCGGCACGATTGCCTATCTCCCAGTAGAGCTGAGGCACGCAATAGTCTATCCATCCGTTGTTCACCCAGAGCAGGACGTCGGCGTAGAGGTCGTCGTAGTTTTGCAGTCCGAAGGTGTTGGATCCGTTGGGGTCGTTGCGCTTGTTGCGGTAGATTCCGAACGGTGATACTCCGAATTTCACCCAAGGCTTGATGTGGTGGATGGTTTCGCCGAGCTGCTTCACGAATCGGCTCACGTTGTCTCTTCTCCAGTCGCCGATGTTTCTCATGCCCCTTGGGCTCTGCTGGTAGAGGGATTGGTCTGGAATGGCTCTGCCAGCCTCGGGATAGGGATAGAAATAGTCGTCGATATGGAAACCGTCGATGTCGTAGCGTTTAACGATGTCGGCAGCCACCTGGCAGATATAGTCGGCTGAAGCCTGAAGCCCTGGGTTCAGGAGGGTTAGCTTGCCGTAGTTGAAGCAGAGGTCTGGGCGGCGCTTCACGATGTGCTGGCTGGCCACCTGCTCCATCGGTGTTACGCTGTGCTTCGCACGATATGGGTTGATCCAGGCGTGCAGCTCCATGCCTCGGCTGTGGCATTGGTCTATCATCCATTGCAGCGGGTCCCAGTAGGGCGAAGGTGCCTTGCCCTGTACGCCCGTCAGGAATTTGCTCCAAGGCTCCAGGTCGCTCTTGTAAAGGGCGTCGCACTCGGCTCTTACCTGGAAGATGATGGCGTTCACC
Source organism: Bacteroidaceae bacterium (assembly GCA_963660215.1). GTDB lineage: Bacteria > Bacteroidota > Bacteroidia > Bacteroidales > Bacteroidaceae > Prevotella. Next base: position 17,143 of record CAVKXW010000046.1, read on the forward strand.
CCATCCTTTTGCAGCTCGTCGAGTTGTTGGCTGAGCATGGATTGTATCTGCTGTGTGCTCTTGCCTAGATACTGTCCGTTTACACATTGAATCCAGGCTCCGCGAAACTCTCGCTTGTTCTGAGCCTGCATGGTGCCTGTCAAGAGGCAAAGCAGGGCGATTGCCAAGAGGTATGATTTCTTGAGTTGTCTCATATTTTTTTCTTTATCAGGTTTGTTTTTTATTTTCTTCTTCGTTTCTCGGTGGCGCTTGCCCTACACATCCTCGTCTCTCAGCTTGGGCAGCGAGATGTGGTATCTTACTGCCAGTAGGCGGATGGCGCAAACGGTGACGAACGATACCACCACCGTGATGTAGAGGCTCAGTCCCAGATAGCTCAGTCCCCAGTAGATCAGGCCGCCTGCCACGCAAGCCATGGCATAGATCTCCTTGCGGAAGATGACGGGCTCTTCGTTGAGCAATACGTCGCGAATCACGCCGCCTGCCGCTCCGGTGATGCAACCCATGATGATCGCCACCCAGAAGGGGAAGCCGCAATCCAGGGTTTTCTGGATTCCTGCTATGTTGAAGAGCGCCAAGCCCAGGGTGTCGAAGAGGAACCATGTGTTGTCGAGCCGCTTCAGGTAATGGTGGAAGACGATGACCACCGCCTGGGCAAACAGGGTACAGATCAGATAGATGGGGCTCAGCATCCAGAAGGGCCTGACGCCCAGCATCACGTCGCGAATGGTTCCGCCACCGATGGCGACGGCCACGCCGCAAACGAATCCGCCCAACCAGTCGAATCTCTTGCTGGCTGCCAGTCGGATGCCCGAAAGGGCAAAGGCGAAGGTTCCGATGAATTCGATGAAGCGCTGCAGCTTCATCACGAACTCGGGGTCGTTTTGAATTGTCATATTCTTTGTTTTCTTTTTTCTCGTAAGTTCGTTTTGAGGTTTTTGTTTATTCTTTGAATCTGTCTCCCCAGCAGGTCACCATCCAGTTGTAGAGTCGCTCCTCGGATGGGGAATGCTGCGCATGCCAGAATCGGGCATCCTTCAGATCGTCGGGCAGGTATTGCTGCGGTGTGAAATGACCAGGATAGTCGTGTGGATACTTGTATCCGTCGTGGTAGCCCAGCTCTGCCATCAGCTTGGTCGGCGCATTGCGGATGTGGAGCGGTACGGGCAGGTTGCCCGTCTGCTTCACGCTGGCGATTGCCTGGTCGATGCCCAGGTAGGCGCTGTTGCTCTTGGGGCTCGTGGCGAGATAGACCACCGCCTCTGCCAGGGCTATCCTAGCCTCGGGCCATCCTATCTTCATCACCGTGTCGAAGGCGGCGTTGGCGAGCAGGAGGGCGTTGGGGTTTGCCAGCCCCACGTCTTCGCTGGCGCTTATCACGATGCGTCGGGCTATAAACTGCGGGTCCTCTCCCCCTTCTATCATCCTCGCCATCCAGTAGAGCGCGGCGTCGGGGTCGCTTCCTCTGATGCTCTTGATGAAGGCTGAGATGATGTCGTAGTGCATCTCTCCCTGCTTGTCGTATGCCAGTGGGTTCTGCTGTAGTTGCTCCTCCACCATCTTGTCGGTGACGGTCACCTCGTCGCTCCCTGCCGATTCCACCACCAGCTCCAGTATGTTGAGCAGCTTTCGGGCGTCGCCCCCGCTGAATCTCATCATGGCGGCGGTTTCCTCCAGGTGGATTTTCTTCTGCCTCAGCTCCACGTCTTGGGTCACGGCTCTTTGCAGCAGCTCCATGAGGTCGTCCTTGGTGAGCGACTTGAGCACAAAGAGCTGGCATCTCGACAGCAATGGCCTTATCACCTCGAACGATGGGTTCTCGGTGGTGGCTCCGATCAGGGTCACGATGCCTTTCTCCACGGCTCCCAGCAGCGAGTCTTGCTGGCTCTTGGAGAATCGGTGAATCTCGTCTATAAATAATATAGGTGAGGGCGAGTTGAAGAATCTTCCGTTCTTCGCCCTCTCTATCACCTCGCGCACGTCTTTCACGCCGCTGGTCACCGCCGACAGTGTGAAGAAAGGCACTTGCAGGGTCTGCGCCACGATTTGCGCCAAGGTGGTCTTGCCCACTCCGGGTGGCCCCCAGAGGATAAAAGAGGATATGCGCCCTGCGTCAATCATCTTGCGCAGCACGGCTCCCTCACCTACCAAATGCTTCTGCCCTACATAGTCGGCAAGCGTGCGAGGTCTCATTCTTTCGGCTAATGGTTCGCTCATAATACGTGCAAAGGTAATGAAAAAAATCGAACCAGAGAAAAAAGTGGGCAAAAATATAAAAAAAGACCTAGAAAATTTGGATATGTAAAAAGAAGTACTTAATTTTGCAATCAAAATCGACAAAACAATGAAAAAAGAAAAAGCACTAACACTCAAAACTCTCACGAAGAGTAATGTTTGGGACTTGCAGGAGAACGACGTGTTTCGCCTCTGGGAAGCTTCCGAGAAGGACAACGACTTGAAGGACAACCAGCGCAAGTACCTCGGCACCATCCGCAGCGCCTTTGAGATGGAGCCAGTGACGGTAGACCGTCCAGAAGTGATCGACAAGCTCATGGATCGTGGTTTCAAGATTGGCACTTTCCGCATCGACGAGAAAAACGAGAAGTATGCCATCAAGAAGCGCCCTATCTTGCGTGTCACCGACCTTACATACGAAAACATCAACCACATCACGGCTGCCAAGCTCATCGAGGTGCTTGAGCGCAACTTCGGCGGTGGCTGGGAAAGCCTTTCGCAGAGCATACAGGACATCATCGAGAGTGGTTTCGACATCAGCACCACTACCCTTCCTGCCGACCGACTGAAGAAACCGGGTGGTCTCTACGAGAAGAAGCTCGCCGACGACTACGAGGTGCTCGTGGTGCCTAAGGGCACATGGGTGGAGGCTATCTTCGCCAAGGAGAAACCTAAGGTGGAGAAGGTGCGAATGAGATTCGACGACCTGGAGGAGCTAGACCGCAAGGGCGACCTCCTTGACCCAGACGAGGACGAGGACGACGAGGACGCACCAGAGATAGAGGATCACTACAATGACCCTGACGAGGACGACGATGCCTTCGACGATGACAAGCTGACCGAGGAGAGCTACCGCACCACCTTCGAAGACCCTGAGAACTTGGGACTTGACGAGGCCGAGGACGTGGCCGACGAGGATTATTAAGCATAAATACACATTAATATATAATAATAGAAAAGAAATGAACGCATTAGTAGGATTTATAGCACTCATCGTGGTGGCTCTCGTGGGTTGGGCCATCGCCGAATTCAAGTACAAGGCTTTCACCTTCACTCGTTCTGAGAAGGACATAGAGGAAGAGGAGGAGCTTGAGGAGCAGAAGCGTGCCGAGAATTTCAAGGAAATGAACATTCGCGACATCATGCGCAAGAACTCCACCAACGGCTACAATGCCGTGGGCTAAAGCATCCGTTTGCATGATGATACAGAATGTTTTAGTGGCGATAATATTGGCGGCGTGCGTTTCGTATGCCGCCTTTCGCATTTATAGAGCGTTGCGTCAAGCCTTTCGGTGCAAGGATTTCTGCTGTTCGGGCTGCCCCCTTGTCGAGAATTGCAAAAAAGGCAAAAATGAAAAACGCTGATTTTGAGCCAGATGCAAAGATAGTGAAAAATATTTCGAAAAAAGTTGCCCAAAAATTTGGTGGAACGAAATAAAAGCATTACCTTTGCACTCGCAATTACGAAATGAGGTAGTTGCAAATCATTGGTGTCTTAACCGAGCGGTTAGGTAACGGTCTGCAAAACCGTGTAGAGCGGTTCGACTCCGCTAGACACCTCTTCAAGAAAAGGAATTCTTACTAAAGAGTTCCTTTTTTTATTTTCATGTGTTTCCTCTCTTTCTCTTGGAATCCCCACTCTTTTCCACTCCCCATTTTTAGGTATTCGGCAAAACCCCTATTTTTAGGTATTGCACAGTTCGAAAAAACATCGTACCTTTGCACTCGTAAAACAAAATATGCGCCGACATACATATAAATGCACATGTTTGAAACTTTTAGATAAATAGGATAAAGATTGAAGTAAAAGAAAAAATGAATCTTGTTCGCTAATAGAAATAATTCATAATGTTTTTGTATAATAAAGAAGGGACTGTCCGTGAGGATGGTCCCCTTTTTTATTTAGTATTGCTATGTGGGTAC
>CAVKXW010000047.1:0-21113 GCA_963660215.1 Bacteroidaceae bacterium
GTCGGTTGGTTTTGTACCACCACCATTAATCATAAATGGCCAAAGGATAGAGCCTTCATCTGTATGAAGAGTTCCTAAAGCCCATGCAGACTGAGAGCCATCTACAGAAGCGATAGTGCGCTTGCCATTGCCCCAGTTCTGGATTTCAAACTTACCCTTACGGATTTGGTTGCCACTTCCATCAAACGAAGTAACAGTTCCGTCAGCAAGGCTGAATGTCATATAAGCATTAGGATCCTCCTCACCTGTTGCAGTACCTGTATCTGAGTGGTTAAGCTGACCAGTCAAATCAGCAGGAGGACAGCCCCACCAAATACCATTGCCATCATTACAGAAAGAGTCACCATCACCAGGAGCATAACCTAAGTTACCCCAAGCACCACCATCAGAACGGAACTCAGTGTCCCAAGTCCAAGACTTTGTTGCAAAATTAGTAAGGCTAGCTTCTGCATCAGACTCACTCTTGAAAGCCCACCAAGTTGCTTCACTCCAGCTGCCTGTACCTGCAGCTGCATAAATCAGCTTCAAGTGGCTTGCATCAAGCTGCATGATTTCAAACTCTGTAGGTTTCGTACCACCACCATTAATTTTGAATGGGAAGAGGATTGTACCTTCATCGGTCTTGAGAGTTCCATAAGACCAATTAGCCTGACTACCATCAATTGAAGCATGATTACGTTCGCCTGTATATCCTTCTACAGAATACTTACCAGAACGAATTACAACACCATCAGCATTGTAAGTCTTAATTGTTCCATCATCAAAAAACTCCATATAAGCATTTGGACTTTCCTCACCTGTAGCAGCACCTGTATCAGAGTGCTTCAACTGGTCAACCAATTCAGCAGGAGGACATCCCCACCAAATTCCGTTGCCATCATTACAGAAAGAGTCACCGTCGCCAGGAGCATAACCTAAGTTACCCCAAGCACCACCATCCGAGCGAAATTCTGTATCCCACTTCCAAATCTTACTTCCATAAGAATCAGAAGCAAGGAGCTTCATTTCTGGAGTCAAGTCGGAAGGTACAAAGACATTTGCAGTCTTTTCAACCTCAGCAACAGTTCCATCAGAATTGACAGTGCGAACATAGAATGTCTGAGAAGGACTGGAGCCACGACGTGGCACAATCTTAAATGTACCTAACGTACTACCTTTTGACAAGATGTCTTCCTTGCCATCAGCATCCTTGGTCAAAATCGTAACCATAGTGGCAGGTGATGTACTAAAGGTAAAGTAATTACCATCAGCCGCAGGGTTACCATTCTCATCAGCCTGAGTGAAAGTAAAACAATCATTCAAAGCCTGTTCTGTATATGCGGTGCTCGAAAAGTCGTCTTTATTGACAACTGGGTCGCAAGCACTCAGCAAGCCTAAGCCCACTACTGCGCAAAATAATATCTTCTTCATATTTATTCAGATTTTAAAGATTAATACACAGGAGTACCACTCATTTCTGAATCAGTTGTACCCCAACCAGCATTCTGCTTCAAGATGGTCTCGTCATTCACCTTGCGAATTTCAGCAGGAGGAATTGGCAAGAAGCCATCGGTCTCTGCATAACGCTTAGCCCAAGAAGAGGTAGCATGCTTCATTGTCTTCCAAGAGCCCAAATAGTTCACCTTCTGACCTTCCTTAGCAGCTTCGATAGCCTTGGCTGCCTCACAACTCTCACCACCATTGATACCAGACCAACGACGCAAATCATTGAAACGAAGACCTTCGAACGCCAACTCATAGCGACGTTCCTTCTTGATATTATCCCAAGAGTATGAGACATCCCCCAAGCCTGCACGGTGACGCACCTCATTCATATAAGAAGCATCGCCTGTCATTTCCGACAACATCAAGAGCACATCCGCATATCTAATCAAAATCATATCAGCGAAGTGGTCGCCTTGGAAAGAGTCTCCATTATTATTCGTATGGTTCTCCTCCATAAATGCCCACCAAGTGTAACCAGACTTATGACTATCCCAGTTGGTCTGAGAGCATGTAACAGGAATCATTTTCTTATTATACAAACCAGTTTCCTCTGTCACTTTTTCTGTATAATAGAATGCTTCCAACTCCTGCTCACAATTCAAGATTGAGGCCGTCTTACGAATATCTGAGTTTGGCCAATCAGACCATGTACTCTGTGTTACAGTACCTTGTCCCCAACCTTGACCGAACGGGAAGGTCTCAGGGCCACCATTTTCGTTCTTATCTGCATCAGCATCGCAACGAAGACCCTGATACAAAGAAGTCATGTTGGTGTAACCCATAGCTGTAGTACCATTCCAAGAGGCAGCATTCATAAACTGAATTTGGAACAACTGCTCGTCATTTCCATTACCTGCCCATGCAAGAGGCTGTCCGTCAACGCCAGTTACTCCCTTAGTATATTTATAGTCACCTACTGTTAGTTCGTTGGTATATTGCCAAAGGTCACGGAAGTCACCAACAAGTTTATAGCCACCATTAGCCACAATATCCTTCAAGGCATCAACAACCATCTGCTTTGTCAATGCGCCACTAGCACCTTCCTGCTCTGGCAATTCCACATCTGCCAAAGTAGCATTAGCCAACTCACCTGCCTTCTTATAGAATCCCTGATAGAACATATAAGCACGAGCCAACAATGCCTCTGCGGCATACTTGGTTGCATGACCATCCCCCTGTGTCTTCTTGGTCATCAACTTAGAGGCACTAACTAAGTCGGCAAAGATGTGTGGATAAATAACCTCTTCTGCACTAACCTGAGGACAAGGGCTAGGACGAGTAGCAGCCCAATAAGCAGGAATATCACCCCACATCTGGGTTCCCCACAAATAATAGAGACCACGAAGGAAGTATGCCTCACCTAAGATTTGGTTACGAGTAGCCTCATCACCAGTCCAATCGAAATTGTCAATAGAATAGATAATGGTATTAGTACGTGTTATACCCTGATAAGTCGCAGTAAAGCCCTTATCATACATAGTCTCACCATAAAGGCATATATGACCTACTGCATGACTTTCATTATCGCCAGTACCACCAGCACCATTCTGCTCGTCAGACATCAAATCCCACACAAAGTATGGATTCTGCAATGGGTCATTACAATAAGCGTTCAATGTTGCATAGGCACCATTCAACTCCTTGTTAACATCCGATTTCGCAGCAGGGAAGTTGCCTGTGTTCGGCTGTATGTAATCCGTGACATCCAGTTGGTTGTCGCAAGACGCGAAGGTCAATGCCAAACAAGCCGCTGCTGCCAATATATTAATTTTTCTCATATTAATCTAATTAAAATGTTACCAATATTAGAACTTGATGTTCACACCAAACAAATAGGTACGACTAGTTGGGTACAAACCGACATCAATGCCAGAAGCCCAAGACTCTGTACCACCGCTAGAACCAACTTCAGGATCTACACCTGTGTAACTTGTGAAGGTTACAAGGTTCTGAGCCTGGAAGTAGAGACGCAACTGCTGGAAAGGAGAATTCTTCCACAACTTATTGAAATCATATCCCAAAGTTACGTTCTGAATTCTGAAGAAATCAGCATCCTGCACATAGCGAGATGAAATCCAAGAGTTGTTCTCACCACCTACATATAGACGAGGCTGGGTATTGCTGGTACCTTCACCATGCCATCTGTCAAACACATCTCTTGTGTAATTGAGGTATTGGTCTGCGAGCTGTGAGTTACGGAAGCACTGCATTACCTGCATACCAAACTGACCAGAACCTGTAACACTGAAGTCAAGTCCCTTCCAATCAAATCCGAGAGTTGCACCCAATGTGAGGTCTGGATGAGGATTACCGATATTATGGCGGTCATTAGCATAACTGATAACACCATCGCCATCATAATCATCCCAAATCATATCACCAGGCTGAGCACCGTCAAGGACAGCCTTACCTGCTGCACGTGCCTCATCAATCTGCTGTTGATTCTGCCAAATACCAGAATAAGACATACCATAGAAATAACCGATAGGCTCACCTACCTGCACACGGCTCACATAAGAAGAGCCCTGGAAAAGTGCATTTGCACTACCAACAATATAATCTAGATTCTGCAAACGAGTAACCTTGTTCTTATTGGTTGCGAAATTCAAATTTGCACGATAATTGAAGTCCTTACCAATCTTGTCATTCCAAGAAAGAGCCAACTCTACACCAATATTCTGGATATCACCACCATTCACGTATGGAGCGCCCGTATCACCAACACCCATAGTCCACTCGATAGGAGCCTTTACCAACCAGTCCTTAGTGGTCTTCTTATACCAGTCGAAGTTTACACCCAAACGCTGATTCAAGAAACGAGCATCGAAACCAAGGTCAAGCTGTTCGGAAGTTTCCCAAGTAATATCCTCATTAGCCACATTCTGGGTAAACGCACCACCAGAGTAAGCATTGTTAGCCAAAGTGTTAGACATTGCGCTAGAGAACTTATAAGCATAATCGGCATAGTCGGTTGGAGACATCGCAATCTTAGCCAGATACTGCAAGTCATCAATGGCATCGTTACCATTCTGACCCCAAGAAGCACGAATCTTGAAATAATCCAACCAGCTCTTGGTTGCATCCATGAACTTCTCTGAAGAAACCAACCATCCTACAGAGGCAGAAGGGAAATAGCCCCAACGATTGCCACGTGCAAACTTAGAAGATTCATCAGCACGGAGTACGAAGGTAGCCATATACTTCTCATCGTAGTTCCAGTTCAAACGTCCAAAGAGAGAAAGTCTAGCACTATTATAATTAGGTTTGCCGCTGAAACCTGTAATATCTTTTGATGTATAGTTAGACAGCCAGTTGTATGCAAATCCCTTGTTTAGCAATGAATTAACAGAAGAACCATCTGCGCCAACTGAAGTATTGACATTCATGTTCATGCTCCAATCGCTCTTAGAGAACTCCTGACCTATCATGACATCAAAATGATTCTTCTTGATAAACTCAGGAAGCTTGTAAGAAAGAGTTTGGTTGAACATATAGCTAGCACTTTCAGACATTCCCTGCTGCAAACCAAAGTTAGCATTTGCGTTTGTACCACTTACAGAGTATGGCTGGCTACCATTGCGGTAATTGCTACCACTGAAGCCTGTATTGAAAGTAAACTTATAAGTCAAATCTTTAAGAGGCTGAATCTGAACATAGAAAGTAGCACCCACGCCAAAGCTTCTGTTCAAGTTCAAAGAGTTGTACTGACCATTATACAAACCATTCAATGGGTTAGAGAATATACCAGGGAAATCAGCACCATTCTTAGTATAATTTGTCAAAGTACCATCCTCATTGTATGCAGGAACCAAAGGAGAAGTGGTGTAAACAGGCTGTACGATGTTCCAATAACCAGTAGATTCTGCCAAGTCATGAGACTTGGTGTACCAATAAGAGATATTCTCACCGATGGTGATAACATCATGGGTCCTACCCTTCAAAAGAATATGTTCGGAATTGATACGACCAGTGTAACGCTTATAATTAGAAGCATTGTCTGCGCCCATAATACCCTCATTAGAAGTATAGCTCAAGCCCATAGAGAACTTACTACGGTCAGAACCACCTGTCAAGTTGAAGGTATGATTCGTCTGAACGGCATTCTTGTTACGATACAAATCAAACCAATCCGTACCTTCCCAACCATTCTGAAGTTTCTCATAAACATCAGCAGAAACCATTTTAGACCAATCAGTAGCCGTACCATAGGTATTGAAGTTGGTCTCATTGATAACCTGCATATATTCCTGCGCATTCAATGTAGAAGGGCGTCTATAAGGGTTAGACCATCCGATATAGCCATCATAAGAAGCCTGAACCTTACCAGCCTTACCCTGCTTGGTTGTTACCAAAATAACACCATTGGCAGCTGCCACACCATAAATAGAAGCAGAAGCAGCATCCTTCAACACATCAATACTCTCAATATCGCCAGGGTTCAATCCGTTCAAGCCATCATCGGCTGTACCAGAAACGATACCGTCAATAACGAGCAAAGGAGAAGATGTACCCATGGTTCCGACACCACGGATATTTACCTTAAAGCCCTTACCAGGCTGAGAAGAAGCCTGTGTAATCTGCACACCTGGGGTAGAGCTTTGCATAGCAGTCAAAGCATTGGTAGTGTTCAACTTAGCAATATCGTCACCCTTTACCTGTACGGTAGCACCTGTAACGAGTTTCTTTTTCTGAACACCATAACCCACAACAACAACCTCGTCGAGGCTCTTGTCGTCGGTCTTCATCGTAATATTAATGTTAGACTGGTTACCAACTGCGATTTCCTGCTTCTGATAACCGATGTAGGTAACAACAATCGTAGCACCTGGCTTCACATTCAATACAAAGTTACCATCAAGGTCGGTAACTGTACCATTGCTAGGATTGCCCTTTTCTACGACACTTGCACCGATAACAGGACCTTCTGCGTCGCTTACGTTACCGGTAACCTTCTTAGACTGCTGAACTGAGTTTACAGCTTGATATGGGGGGGTCGCCAATGCCTGAGTAGTATAACTCAAGCCTAAGGTTGCCAACGCACCACAAAGCAGCACTGATTTTCTTAAGTTAAGATTCATACTTTAGTATTTTCTAGGTTTAATAGAATAAAACGTTGTTGATTAGCTATTACATAGCCACTCACTGAGTGTCCTGCATACCCACTAGATACGAAGGATACGTTGATGTTAAGTTGAATTTATTCTCATTGGGTTATTGCTTTTATATTTAGTTGTTGTTATTTGTTTCGGTTTTACGGTTGCAAAGATACAGTTCTTTTTTCAAAAACAATGATACTTTCTTGCTAATTTAATGCATTATTTTGACCTTTAGTTACTTTTTTTAATAAATCCCGATAAATACTAAAGGTTCATTAACGTTCTGTGTTTTTCTTACACTCAATAAAATATGTACTTTTTGTTAACTTTGAGCAAAAAAGTATTACCTTGCCGTTATCAAGTGGCAAGGTAATGACATTTGCTTTGACCCTCATTTCCAAGTTTGACGCTATTTCACTTCCGAGTTTGACGCTATTTCACTTCCGAGTTTGGCGATAAAAGCAGCAAAAGCAGTTATATCGCCTTGGATGCTTGCCTGCTCCAAGGCAGCCATATATTCCTGGCGCTTTTCCACAGGAATGACAGTCCAAGCATATCCACCAGTCACTAGCATCAGGTTCATGACAAATCGAGCCGTTCTTCCATTTCCATCCATATAGGGATGAATATAAGCAAAGAAGAAATGTCCTAAGATGGCTCGCACGAAAGCATTCTCCTCTTGCTGCATCAATTCACAAAGCACAGGCATCGCTTCCCTTAACGCTTCAGGATTCAACGGTGTATGCTTGGAGCCGCGGATATATACTTGATGCGTACGATAACCTATCAAATCAGTAACACGAACGATACCTGCTGTAACACAAGGCTGAAACAGTTCAAAGTGCCAAGCATCATGGTCTTTGGCAAACACCTCTCCTGCTGATGCACCAGCAAACACTTTCTTGACGCTTTCCTTGACTAGGCGGAAAGCCTGATAATAGCCACGAGCTGCCAAGGCACTTTTTCGCTCGGCATCCAACGAATTGCCGCTAGGATTCCACTCTCCACTCTTCACTTGCTCTATCAACCCTTCCGTTACACGATAGCCCTCTATGGACAAAGAATGATACGAGTCTTTCACATAGTTAGCCTCCATATTGTCCAAGACCTGTTGAGGGTCAATCGCAGAGACTGGCTTAGGCAGCTTCATACTCAATATCTGAAGACGCATTTTCTCCCACATCAATCTGATACGCACGGCATAAGGAGATAACGGTTTGTCGAGCACGACATCCGTTTCTTCATCAAAAGGATTCTCTGGGCGTATCGCATATCCCAATCGTACCATAAAGTTCTCTATCTGTTCTGCCATAGCATCCTTTCCTATACTTCTCAATGCACCGACAATGCGTGAAGCCTTAGTTGTATTGCCATCCTCTGATACAAGCTTCAAGATTTCGGACGCATCCGTCACCGCACAAAGACAAGTGCGTGCATTCAACGCATCCGACTTAAAGTACTGTGGAGAACAGAACACCAAAGCTTCTTCCAACGAATATAGATGGACACCAAAGCGAGGTTCAACCTTGAGATTCTTAGGCAAAGATGCAGAAATATCCAACATACTATCACCATGCTTCAACTGCAAGATGTTATTACTTCCCTTTGGAGTACGTATGATTAACTGACTAGGAGCCACCGTTTCACCTGCATAGAACGAAAGAGACTCTTCGGGTGTCAAACTCCATTTATCCCCAAATCTCTTATTGGCATAAGCGACAACAAAGCTCCAATAAGAAGCATACCATACAGTGGTATCTCCCTCGCTTCCAGGAAACGAAGGTATATACCAACCTTTGATAACGGACTGAAGATAACCATTATCCACCAATCGTCTTGTATGAGTCTCACCTAGTTCCTTTGCCCCACATATCACAAGGTTATCATGCGTATCTTGGTAAGTCTTAAGTACTTTAAGCGACTCTGCTAATCTTTCTTGAATGCTTGCCATTTTATCTTATTTTACGCTTCGTTGCAGAGTTATTAGTTTTTAACCCTGCACGATTATTAGTATTTAACCGTGCACAGTTATTAGTATTTAACCGTGCGCAGTTATTAGTATTTATCGGCAAAAATAAGAAAAACATTTGATAAACAAGCAATTACAATACCAATTTTTCAAAAAATTAACGACAAAAAGCAAGAAAAGGTTGGCTGTATATTCAAAATATTGGGCAATAAACACTAAAAAACCTTGCCGTTATTGGGCGGCAAGGTAATTACGTACTGGATTGGCATACATCGTGAGCAGACGCTCACGGAGGTAAGCCTCATCCTTATTCGGGAGGTCAATCTTGGCAAGCTGACCTGCGATATATTTCTCAAACTTCGCCTTGTCATCGGCCGTATAATGCGCAGCATATCCCGACTTACCCTCCAAGAGGTCAAGCGCCACATAATTGCCAGGGTAGAGACGGTAGTGACTATGTATCTCGTGGTCGATATGGGCAGCCACCTTATTATATATATCTTGCTTAGGTGTCTCCGGGTCGAGACTAGCGAGATATTCGTCCAGGCATGGGGCTGCATGATAATGGACATGGCCTTTGTAGCCGAAGATCCCCGTCTGCATACTTACCAAGTCGTCGGTAGGGCCTTTCTTCCAATCTGCATTGTCACGCTTCTGCTGATACTCCTTTGCCTTCAAAAAATCGCAAGGGTCGAACTCATAGCTGATGGAGAGCGGTACAAGGTGCAACTGCTTTAGGCGGTCGATGATGCTCCCCTCGCCTCCCATCGACATCATCTGGAGGATGCTCTTCTGGGTACGATCGTCGCTATCCTTGGCTCTACCCTCTCGCTGCGCTATCCAGATGTTCTCGTTCTTCTCCTTGATGGCGAAGTGCATATAGTCGGCAAGACGCTTGCTCGACATCAGCATCTGGCGCATACTCAGCGCACGCTCTACAATGAAAGCCTTGTTGACACGTACCAAGTCCTTGACCCAAGGCAGCGACAAGAGGTTGTCGCCGATGGCTATCTCACAAGTGGTCTTGAAGCCATTATCCACCAAGAGCACATCGAGGATGGCAGAATCGAGCACGATGTCGCGATGGTTGCTGATGAAGGTATAGTTGCCAGTATTGTCGATGGCAGTGCTGTCCATCTCGAAACCAGTGGAAGCCTTTGCCATCAAGCCATTGATGAAGTCGTAGCAGAAAGCCAACTGGAAGTCGAGATTGGTCTTGCAAGCCTTCAGTTTCTGGGTTATCATCTCGAAAGGCACTTGCGGATAGAGATAGGCAAGCACCTGCTTAAACTGAGGATTGGCTAGCAATCGCTCATATACCTCTGGGAGGTCTTCAGGCTCCCAAGGGCGAATGGTATCAAATTCTTGAGGAATCTTCATACTATACATTAATTATATATAGCACCCTGCGGAAAGAAAGGTCTTGCCACAAGATGCTATATCGGTTATTGACAATTAAAACTGATTCTCAACGATGTCGCTGAGCACATCCTTGATGTCAAGACCTGCCGCACGCACCTGCTGAGGTATGAAGCTCGTTACGGTCATACCAGGAGTGGTGTTGATTTCGAGCATGTTCACCTTATCCTTGCCATTCTCATCCTTGGTGATGATATAGTCGATTCGGATGATGCCGTTGGCATGAAGGATGTCGTAGATGCGAGAAGTCATCTTAGCCACTTCCTCTGCAGTCTCTGGAGCGAGACGAGCTGGGGTGATTTCCTGCACCTGACCGTTGTACTTGGCATCATAGTCGAAGAACTCGTTGCTGGTTACCACCTCGGTGGCAGGGAACACCACGCTCTTGCTCTTGGTCTTGTAGATGCCCTGCGAAATCTCAGTGCCTTCCATATAAGCCTCTACCATCGCCTCCTCAGCCTCCATGAATGCCACACGGAGCGCAGGAGCCAACTGGTCAGCCTCCTTTACTTTAGATACACCAAAGCTACTACCATCGGCAGCTGGCTTCACGAAGCAAGGCATACCGATGCGCTTGGCGATGGCATTCTCATCATACTGCTCGCCACGACGAAGCAAGATGCTGTCTGCCACATTGATGCCGAAGCCACGGAGATAGTTGTTGAGCACATACTTGTCAAAAGTCATCGCCTCAACAAGCACACCACTGGTGGAGTAAGGCAAGTGGATGAGGTCGAAGTAACCCTGCATCACCCCATTCTCACCAGGCTGTCCGTGGATGGTGATATAGGCATAGTCGAAATACTGACGCTTGCCATCCTTGAGGAAAGAAAAGTCGTTCTTATCTATCTCGGCTGTCTCGCCATTATCAAAAGCCACATGCCAGTCGGTGCCTTTCACATCGACGAGGTAGATGTTATAGCGCTCTTTATCAAAGAAAGAGTACAAGCCCTGACCTGAGCGCAATGATACGTCGTGCTCAGAAGAATCGCCACCGCATACGATGGCTATCGTTCTCTTATTATTTTCCATAATTACTATAATTTGAATGTATCTTGCGTGGTGCCTGCGATGAAGCCGCGCCACTTCTCTATCAATTTTCTAAAGTCATCTGGCCACTCCGAGTCAAAGTCCATCTGCTGCTTTGTGGCAGGATGCACGAAACCGAGGGTCTTGGCATGGAGAGCCTGGCGAGGACAAATCTTGAAGCAGTTCTGGATGAACGCCTTGTAGCTACTGCTGCGCTGACCTCTCAGAATCTCGGCACCACCGTAGGTCTCGTCCATGAAGAGCGGATGACCGATATGCTTCATGTGGGCACGTATCTGATGGGTGCGACCTGTCTCCAGGATGCACTGCACCAAGGTGGTGTAACCGAATCGCTCCAACACTCGATAGTGAGTAACCGCACTCTTGCCGATGCCGCTATCTGGGTCGAACACTTTCATGCGGAGACGGTTCTTCGGGTCTCGTCCGATGTTTCCCTCGATGCGACCTTCATCCTCCACGATGTTACCCCACACCAAGGCGTTGTAACTACGATGGGTGGTCTTGTGGAAGAACTGCTTGCCTAATGCGGTCTTTGCCTCTGGAGTCTTTGCCACTACCAGCAAGCCACTGGTATCCTTGTCTATGCGATGCACCAAGCCCACCTCAGGGTCGTTGGCATCAAACTCAGGCATGTCTCTCAGATGCCATGCCACAGCCTGAATGAGCGTACCATGGAAGTTGCCAGCACCAGGATGCACCACCATGCCAGCCTCTTTGTTGACCACCATCAACTGATCGTCCTCATAGACCACATTGATAGGTATTTCCTCAGGCTTGATGCTAGTCTCATGACGAGGACGGTCGAGCATCAATGTGACGAGGTCGTTAGGGCGCACCTTGTAATTGCTCTTTACAGGCTTACCATTCACGTGGATGAAACCAGCATCGGCAGCCTGCTGAATACGGTTGCGACTCTGGTAAGCCATCTTATCCGCCAAGTACTTGTCGATGCGAACAGGCTCTTGGTTGGCATCCACCTGTACCTTCCAGTGCTCATAGAGCGAGCCATCGCCCTCAGCAGCCTCATCATTCACTTGAAGTTCATCATCCTCAAGTTCATCTTCATATATATTATCTTCCAATGTATTCATATACCTTATTATATATAGTACTACTCCACGACTTCATTCTGCTGATGCTCATGATGTGCAGGCTCAGGAGATTCATGTATCTCCTCGAAGTTATCTTCCGAGCTTTCTTCCTCATTGCCCTCACCTTCCATCACATCATCATGTCCGTGGAACACAGGATCCACCATGTCGATTGAGTCGGACGCACTCCTCTGACCATTACCAACCTGAATAATCAGCACATCATCAATAGACACCTTGTCGCCAGCCACCACATGCTTCCCTTTCACCAAGATGCCATATACCCAATCTTCCTCGCCAGATATATATTGCGGAGTGCCCAACTTGAATCCCATTGCCGTAAGCTTTGCCATGGCTTCTCTCAACGAACTATTGTCTATCACGTCGGGAATCGTGATACATGGCGAATGGTTCGAATTGATGGTCACGTAGATGACATGTCCCGACTTTACGACCTCTCCCGATGCAGGAGTTTGCTCCAAGATAACATTAGGAGGCAGGGAACGCACGTATCCCGTATCCGTCACCACAACCTCCAATCCCGCATCATCCAAAATACGGGTGGCATCATTAATATTCTTATATCGAATATCAGGAACACGAATAGCCTCACCATGATGTGTGTAAAGATCGATGCCATATTTGACACCAACGCAAAGCAAAATGCACACCAAAAGCATTGCCCCCAGATTACCCCAAAGGTACTTGCTTTTAAACTTATTTATAAACTCTGATGAAGTCATATCTTTATTTTTGGTGCAAAGATAGGAATTATCGAAGACAATACAAAATAAAACGCAAAGTTTTTATGCTTCATTACTGCATAAAAACACAAAAAGCAGCAAAGATGCCCTCCTTGCTGCTTTTAATGTCATCGTCAAAACCAACGAATCATCCCTACGGGAAATTACTTTCCGTGGTGCTCGTCAGATACAGTTAACTTCTTACGGCCATGAGCACGGCGAGAAGCCAATACGCGACGACCATTCTTTGTTGCCATACGCTCACGGAAACCATGCTTGTTCACGCGACGACGATTGTGAGGCTGAAATGTTCTTTTCATTTTTCTTATTTATTTTTTAATTTATAATTCGTGACAAAAGTGCGGAATACGCCCTTTTTGGGCTGCAAAATTACGCATATTTTCTGAAATAACCAAGAAAACTCACAAATTTAGCTTAATTATTTATGTTTTTTTCGATATTTCCTTTGATTTTTCGTGATTTTACCGTAACTTTGCACCCGATTTTGAGATTATTATAATAACATTCAAGATAAACAAGAAATGATTAATTCACAGGAAATTAAGATTGGTACTTGCATCCGCATGGATGGCAAGGTATGGGTTTGCATCGACTTTCAGCACAGAAAGCCAGGTAAAGGTAACACTGTCATGAACACTAAGTTGAAGAATGTTGCCGATGGTCGTGTGTTGGAGCGTACATTCCAGGTTGGTTTCAAGTTGGAGGATGTTCGCGTGGAGCGTCGTCCTTACCAGTATCTCTACGAGGACGCTACTGGTTGCATCTTCATGAACCAGGAGACTTTCGAGCAGGTGCCTATCGCTAAGGAGAACGTTACTGGTGGCCAGTACATGAAGGAGGGTGATGTAGTAGAGGTTGTTACTGACACAACCGACGGTACTATCCTCTTGGCCGAGATGCCAGTGAAGACTACTTTGAAGATTGCTCACTCTGAGCCAGGCGTAAAGGGTAACACAGCTACCAACGCTACTAAGCCAGCTACTCTTGAGACAGGTGCTGAGGTTCGTGTTCCTTTGTTCGTAAATGAGGGCGAGACTATCCAGATCGACACTCGTGACGGTAGCTACCTCGGTCGTGTAAGCGAGTAATTCGCTCACGTCGATTATTCACCTCTTATATAGTAAGTTATGAAGTATTCCATCATTGTGCCTGTATTCAATCGCCCCGACGAAGTGGACGAACTATTGGAGAGTCTTACCCATCAAACGGAGAAAGACTTCGAGGTGGTCATCGTCGAGGATGGTTCGCAGAAGCCTTGCCAGGATGTTTGCGAGCGATACAGCGACAAGATGGACATACATTATTACTATAAGGAGAACTCTGGTCCGGGCCAAAGCCGCAACTATGGTGCCGAAAGGGCACAGGGCGAGTATCTCTTGATACTCGACAGCGACGTGGTGCTGCCAGAGGGCTATCTGAAGGCTGTAAGTGATGAGTTGAGCCGTGAGTCTGCCGATGCGTTCGGCGGTCCCGACAAGGCACACTCATCATTTACAGACACTCAGAAAGCGATTTCTTATTCCATGACTTCTTTCTTCACCACCGGTGGTATTCGTGGCGGAAAGAAGAAGATGGATAAGTTCTATCCACGTTCATTCAACATGGGCATCCGCAGGGATGTTTATCTCAAGTTGAATGGTTTTTCCAACATGCGCTTCGGTGAGGACATCGACTTCTCCATCCGTATCTTCAAGGCTGGTTGCCGTTGCCGCCTGTTCCCTGAGGCATGGGTATGGCACAAGCGCCGCACCGACTTCAGCAAGTTCTGGCGACAAGTCTACAACAGCGGAATCGCCCGCATCAATCTCTACAAGAAATATCCAGAGAGTCTCAAGCTCGTGCATCTCTTGCCGATGGTATTCACCGTGGGTGTGATAGGCACGTTCTTGCTGTTGTTCTTCGGTTTCTTGCCTTATATGCTAGGAACAGAGCATGTTTTCCCTATTCTTGGTCATGCGATGGAGATA
Source organism: Bacteroidaceae bacterium (assembly GCA_963660215.1). Lineage (GTDB taxonomy): Bacteria > Bacteroidota > Bacteroidia > Bacteroidales > Bacteroidaceae > Prevotella. The sequence goes on from CAVKXW010000047.1 coordinate 14,842, forward strand.
CTGGGTAGCCTAGGTCTCTTTGGTATCATCCTCTATGTGGTGGCGTTGTTCATCGACAGCAGCAAGGAGAACGGAAGCGTAAAGATTGGCTTGCTCAGCATCCGTGCCGCCTTCACCCAACTGATGGGCTACGGCTGCGGTTTCATCTCCGCATGGTGGAAGAGATGCGTACTAGGGAAAAGCGAATTCAGCGCATACAACAAGACTTTCTACAAATGACCGAAAAGCTAACCATAGCCAACTGGGCAGAAGAAGACAAACCTCGTGAAAAGTTGGAGCGACTAGGAGCCTCAGCATTATCGAATGCCGAGCTTTTGGGCATCCTTATCGGCTCAGGCTCCACTGACGAAAGTGCCGTAGACCTTATGAAGCATATCCTACGAGACTGCGACAACAATCTCAACACACTGGGAAAGATGGAAATCAGAGACCTCACTAAGTATAAGGGAATGGGACCAGCCAAAGCTATCACCATCCTCGCCGCTTGTGAACTAGGCAAGCGCCGTGCTCTCGACAAGATTGGTCTCCGTCCAGACCTAGGTTCCAGCCTAGCCATCTACAACTACATGCTCCCCAAGATGCAAGACCTCGACCGTGAGGAGGCCTGGCTCTTGATGATGAACCAGAACTTCAAGCTCATCAAAGCTACTTGCCTATCCTACGGTGGTATCTCCGAGACTTCCGTAGACATCCGTCTGCTCATCAAGGAGGCGGTGCTCAACAACGCCACCATCGTTGCCTTCTGCCATAATCACCCGAGCAACAGTCCGCAGCCTAGCAAGGCAGACGACCAACTCACCCTCAAGATAAGCAAGGCTTGCGAAATCATGCGAATCTTCTTCATGGACCACGTCATCATCACCGATGGAGCGTTCTATTCCTACCACGACAAAGGAAAACTTTAGTCAAAAGCACTTCCTTTCCATCTAAATAAAGGATGATAACCCTTCTGAAAGAAAATAAAGAAGAATTTATTTTGTATTTTCTCCGATAATCATTATCTTTGCAGAAGAAAAGCTGCAAGGACTATACATACTGTCTTTGCCTAAAACATTTTAAGATTATGACACAAGAAGAAAAGACAAAGATAGAAGAAAAGATCGTGGACGTACTCAAGACCGTTTACGACCCTGAGATTCCTGTCAACATCTGGGACCTCGGCATGATTTACAAGATTGACGTGAAGGAAGATGGCGATGTAGACCTCGACATGACCTTCACTGCCCCATCCTGCCCTGCCGCCGACTTCATTCTGGAGGATGTGCGCACCAAGGTGGATAGCGTAGAAGGCGTGAAGTCTGCCAATGTCAATCTCGTGTTCGAGCCAGCCTGGGACCAGAGCATGATGAGCGAAGAAGCTCGTGTAGAACTAGGATTCGAGTAAGAACAAGAGAATTCTTCACTCTTCGTTCTTCACTCTTCACTTAAAAAGTTTCGCTTATGAAAAACGTATATTTCCTTTCCGATGCCCATCTCGGTTCCCTTGCCATTCCTCACGCAAGGATGCAGGAACGCCGTTTGGTTCGCTTCCTCGACAGCATCAAGACAAAAGCTGCCGCCATCTATCTGCTTGGCGACATGTTCGACTTTTGGAACGAATATAAATACGTCGTACCTAAGGGCTATACTCGTTTCTTGGGCAAACTCTCCGAGCTTACAGACATGGGCGTGGAGGTACATTTCTTCACTGGCAACCACGACCTTTGGACATACGGCTATCTGGAGGAAGAATGTGGTGTCATCGTACATCGCAAACCCCAGACCGTGGAGATATACGATAAGGTTTTCTTCCTAGCTCATGGAGACGGATTGGGAGACCCCGACAAGAAATTCAAGTTCTTGAAGGCGATGTTCCACGACCGTACTTGCCAACGCTTACTCAACGCCATCCATCCTCGTTGGGGCATGGCTTTGGGATTGAACTGGGCGAAAAACAGCCGATTGAAACGAGCTGATGGCAAGGAAGAACCATATATGGGCGAAAAGAAAGAGTTCTTGGTGAGATTCGCCAAGCAGTATATGCAGGGACACAAGGACATCGACTTCTTCATGTTCGGGCATCGCCACATCGAGCTAGACTTGATGCTGAGCAAGAAGACTCGCATGATGATACTTGGCGACTGGATATGGCAGTTCACTTATGCCGTGTTCGATGGCGAGCACATGTTTATGGAAGAATATGTGGAAGGCGAAAGCCAACCGTAAAGGCTATGTTACGCACGAGCTTTCACCCACCCCACTATCATAATGCTCAATTCATACAGCCCATACATCGGCATCATCACCATAAAGCATGTGAATAAGCCAGGCGGTGTTATCACCGCTGAGATGAAGCGAAAGAGCATCTTGCGGAATACCTCAAGATGCTCTCCGAAAGTCATCAGATTATTATTCTGATTATTTTCCACCACTTTCTACTTGTTCGTTTAAAGGTTCCTTCTTTTCTGGAGATGTTTGTGAAGACTCAGAAGAAGGATTATCTTCTGTCACTTCCTTCATCCCATCCTTGAAACTGCGCACACCTTGTCCCAAGCCTTTCATCATCTCAGGCAGTTTCTTGCCACCAAAAAGCAAGAGAACCAAGGCAGCGATAAGCAGCAACTCTGATGTTCCAATCATCAATACCAAATTCATCATATAGTTTTCATCTTAGAATGTTCATACTATGGCTTTATGCTACCAAATAAATTTCACAAGTATCGAAGTTGATTTCCCAGTTGCTACCCTCAACGCTTTCCCATTGATACTTGGCACCCATTCTGTCCCACCAAGACTGGAACTTTGTACCAGTTTCGCCAAGATCTTTCACCAACCTCTCATACAACTCAGCATTGTCTGCTGTCAAAATCTTAGCCAACTCATTCAAGCCATTGCGACGCTCAAACAACTGTTGGATTTCATTCTTCTCCTCTGGGGTAACCTGCCCCACTACTTTTCTTGTTGCCATATTATTCATTATTTATCAGTTATTATTCCCATTCTTTTTTCTCACCTCAAAAGGATCAAGATAGGTAATCTCCTTGATTTCCTCTTGCTCTGGCAAGAACGTGCCATGTTTGCGAATTGCGTTCAGCAACTCTCGACTGGCGTTGCGTTCCAAGTGAGCCATCACACATTGCTCGTGGCTTGGCGTGTTCACCTCGTATGTCGTCTTACGATTCAACCAAATGCAACGCCTGCATTGATAGGCATCGCAATGACGGCATAATGGTGCATGGTCGAGCTTATAGAGTTGAGGATTCTTGATGTCCAACCCATATAGTAAATCTCCGATGGAGGTATGCAACGCCCCAATGCCATCCTCCTCATCTGCGAGATAGAATGCAGGGCAAACATAGAACTTACCATCAGGAGCCAAGGTGACACTCGTATCACCAGCACTACAGTTGTTCATCCTGTCGAGCATCATACGGTCGGTTAAGAGATTCAACTGCACAGCCTTGCCCGCTACATACAGTTCCTCCACTTCTTCGGAAAGCGTTCTAAGCACATTCGAATAGCGTTCGAAATCAGCATCAGTGAAAGTTTCAACATCAGTAATCACCACGTTCAATCGCTCCACCTTATTTAATAGGGCGCAAACATCTTCCACTTGCTCAAATAATTCTTGCTTAGACAGCCTCAGCACGTATGATACGCCTTGCTTAAAATCATGGTCTTTTGCATTAGCAACTTGATTGATGTCATCCATCACAACCACATCTGCCCCATCACCAAGTCTAGCAGGTTTAATGTCCGTATGGTCGATACCATCTATCACCTCCAAATATTCCTTTGGCAAAGGATAGTCGGGATAAACGAACTGAATATTCAGATTCTCTTTCATCGCATAGACGATACCAGCCTTCAAGGTTTCTATCGGCATCAGATTTCGTTCCTTCTTATCATTTTGATAATGGCAGAAAGAAACTGATGTATCATCCAATAACATCACGAGATACTGTATCATTCTGCACCTCCTTCCTTTTCCAGTTTACGATAGAGTTTGTTCCAATAATAGTTGTTGGCACGCACACGAGCCTTATGCATCTTGCAGATGGCAGTAGCTCGCTGATAGATTGTAGGCGTGTCGGCAGCATCATAGTTTTCACCTTGACACCAAGCACATCCACCAGCAACCTCACAGTCGATGCACTCTTGGGTAGATTGCGTACATCTGTCCAAGGTCAAGAAAGGACGAAGCTTGTTCTTGTCGATACCATCGTGGATGTTTCCGATAATCCAAGCCTTCTTGCTACGAAGCGAGTATTGGGCAAATCGGGTACAAGGATAGAAGTTACCCTCTGCATCTACCGCAAGCATCATTCCTGCACCACACCAGTTCTGGTTTTGCAACTGGCAATCCAGCGGCTTGCCCATGTGTTCCGAGAAGAACGAACAAGCGTAGTCTTGATTATATCCACCATCAATGATGGCATCGGCAAGACTTGTCAGTTGTTCCTCGAAGAGTACATCATCCCCTTCTTGCCAGACATCCTCGAACACACAGTTGATGTTCACCTCGTGGATGCCAAGGCTATAGAGATGAAGCACACTCTCTTTGATATAAGGGATATCGGCACTACTAATCGTCACCTTCGTACCTGCACCAGGGAATTGTTCCAACCACAAAGGAATGTTCTTCACCACATCTTCGTATGAGCCTTTTTCTTCCTCAGGCTTAGGCTGGATTCCTTGCTCCATTTCCTTGGTTTTCCAGATACGGTTGAGATCGTGCTTGCGCTTGGTTCCATCAATAGTGATACCGATACTTAGATGCTCTCGGTTCTTCTTGATGAAGTTCTGTACTTTTTCCGAACCATAGTTGATTCCATTCGTGGAGAATGAGAAACGATAAGAGTTGAACCAATGATGGTTTCTGCGATACATCTCCACCTTGAGATAATCGCAAATCTTATCTATCAAGTCTATCTCCAAGAAAGGTTCACCGCCTATGAAATCCCAGATGACACTTTCCTCTTTCATATCTTCCTCATGGTCGAGGATATAGTCTATAGCTGCCTTTGCTACCTCCCAGGACATCCGCTCTTTCGAGTTCTTGCCTACGAGGTAGCAATACTTACAAGCGAGTTGGCAATCCTTGGTGACAATGAAGGTGATATTCTTGGCCATACCAGACCGCCAAAAACTTTCTGTAGGATATTCTGTCATACTTTCAAAATTAGAAAATAGCCATTGTGCCCGTACAACTAGTTGCACACATTCCGCTACACGAATTTCTGCATGAGCTATTACACCCATAAGCACAATTACCTCCACATCCTCCTCTACAGGTTGTAGAACAAGTATATTTACAAGATGACGTACAAGAATTTGAGCAACGGCCACCACAAGATGTATTACAACCTGTAATACATCCTTCTCGGCAGCCTGTAACACACTGAGCATTACATGTTGTTTTACAACTTCCGCTGCAATTACCACCACATCCACCAGCACATTGTCGTTTACAGCCTTGTTGACAACTATTTAAGCACCCATTGCTGCATCCACTTTGACATCCATTACTACAATTGCCAGTACAACTATAATCACAATTGCTTTGGCACTGACTAGTACACGTTGTCGTGCACAATCCAGAGCATGAACCATTGCATCCAGAAGGTGTCTTCTCAACTGATTGTATTACAGCTTGAACACTCTGTGGAACGAGAACACAACCCAGGATTGGCAATATTGCCTTAGCAGCAGTTTTGAAAAACTCTCGCCGACTTTGAATATCATCCTTATTCATAATAATCAATATGTATATGTCATTTTATTACCCGAATAATCCCAATGTACAGTTATCGCAAATCCTGAGCCATCTGAAAAGCGGAAATTTAGCGTTCTAACTTCGTCATCATCAGTATAATTCACACGTGTTGACACATATTCGCTTTTCAATACAGACGGTTTTCCATAAGCAACCCGATCCTTAGCACATGGGTAAGAATACTTTTCCAGACAACTTTTCATGGTCTGGCATTCATCTGTAATATAATACTCAAATGTGCAATTTCTATCAACCCATCCACTATTAAGTTTTGCAGTCTTCCACTCTTGACGTGAAAGTTCACGCAACCCTAATTCACTATACCTATAGCGAAAGTAAAAATCTCTAGGATTACCCAATAATGGATAAGCATACACCCACCCATCATTACTATAATAATACTTCCAATGCAAACTACTCCAATTATCCCAAGCATAACTCGTAAAAGCGGAATAAGACTGAGCATTTAGCTTAGTTGGACATACACAAAGCATCACTATTGAAACCAATAGTATAC
>CAVKXW010000048.1:0-21005 GCA_963660215.1 Bacteroidaceae bacterium
AAATATAATTACTTACCTTTGCAAAACATAAACGACTTCAAAACAATATAAAAATGAGACTCAATCTTAGCTCACAAATCGTACTTAATAAAGTACCAATGGCTTTCTATAAGCCAAAATCAACTGTAGAGTATTCTGAAATCTCCAGAATGGAGAAAATTCATACAGATATCTTTGCTTCTTCCCATGAAGGAGTAGACTTCATTGTCGATTGTATCGAAAAGGAGATTAAAGCAGCTCAGCATGCTGGTAAATTCTATGTAATGGCATTGGGCACGGGTTTGTCGCTCACCCCTATCTACGAAGAATTTCGTAAAAGATGCCAAAGCAAGCAGCTCAGTTTTCATAACGTGGTGATATTCAATGCTTACGAATACTTTCCTCTACAAAAGGACAGTACCTTGAAAAGTATCAACCAATTAAAGGAAAGGCTCCTCGACCATATAGACATCGATCCACAAAACATCTTTACCCTCGACGGATGTGTAGCACAAGAGAATGTACAGGATGCTTGCCGCCTCTACGAGCAACGCATCAAGACATTTGGCGGGCTCGACACCTCATTATTAGGCATTGGTAGAATGGGAAACATCGCAGCCAATGAGCCTGGCTCTAGCATACAGTCGCTTACCCGACTCATCTTGATAGGCAACACCTCACGCGAAGAGATGGAGAACAGTTTCGGAACCAAAGAACAAGTTCCACCTTGCTCTCTCACCATGGGTATCGCCACGCTGCTCGCTGCCAAGTCAGTATACCTAACAGCTTGGGGAGACGAGAAATCAGAAATCATGCAGAAGGTTGTGGAAGGCAATATCACAGACTCTTTGCCAGCCACCTTCTTGCAGACACACCCAAATGCGCATGTCGTACTCGACCTAAGCGCCGCAGCTAGTCTCACCCGCATCAAGCACCCTTGGCTAGTCACCTCTTGCCAGTGGACAGACAAGTTGGTTCGCTCTGCCTTGGTATGGCTCTGCCAGAAATTGCACAAGCCTATCTTGAAGCTCACCAACAAGGACTACAACGAGAACGGCTTGAGCGAGCTCTTGGCTCTCTATGGCTCTGCATACAATGCCAACATCAAGATATTCAACGACCTGCAGCACACCATCACAGGATGGCCAGGCGGCAAGCCTAACGCAGACGACACCTATCGTCCAGAACGCGCCAAACCATATCCAAAGCGTGTCATTGTATTCTCTCCGCACCCAGACGACGACGTCATTTCCATGGGTGGTACCATCCGCCGCTTGGTTCAACAGCAGCACGAGGTACACATCGCATATGAGACATCCGGCAATATCGCCGTAGGCGACGAAGAGGTAACACGCTTCATGCACTTCATCAATGGCTTCAACCAGATTTTCGCCGACTCTAAGGATAATGTCATCACCGACAAGTACAAGGAGATAAAGGATTTCTTCGCCCACAAGAAGGAAGGTGATTTCGACACTCGTGACATTCTGACCATCAAGGGTTTGATTCGCCGTGGCGAGGCACGAACCGCATGCACCTACAACCAGATACCTCTGAACAGAGTGCATTTCCTCGACTTGCCATTCTATGAGAGCGGAAAAATCGAGAAGTTGCCTATGACTGAGAAGGACGTAGCTATCGTGCGCCAACTCCTACAGGAAGTGAAGCCTCATCAAATCTACGTGGCTGGCGACCTCGCCGACCCTCATGGCACCCATAAGAAGTGCACCGATGCCGTACTCGCTGCCATCGATCTGGAGAAACAGGCTGGGGCTGAATGGCTCAAGGACTGCCGCATCTGGATGTACCGTGGAGCATGGGCAGAATGGGAAATCGAGAACATTGAGATGTGCGTGCCATTGAGCCCAGAGGAACTCAGAGCCAAGAGAAACTCCATCCTCAAGCACCAGTCACAGATGGAGAGTGCTCCATTCCTTGGCAACGACGAGCGCCTTTTCTGGCAACGTGCCGAAGACCGCAACCGTGGTACCGCCAAGCTCTACGACGAGCTAGGCCTTGCCTGCTACGAAGCAATGGAAGCATTTGTTGAGTATATCCCACTATAAATCAAACAGCGATGGAAACATCTAACATAAATATCATCCAACAGTTCGACATCCAAGGAACAGTGAGCGAGGTCAAGGCTCTCGGCAACGGTCTCATCAATGACACCTATAAGGTAACGACAGCCGAGGCTGACGCTCCCGACTATGTGCTGCAGCGCATCAACGACTCCATTTTTACTGACGTCAACCTGCTACAGCACAACATTGAGGAGGTAACCACACATATCCGACAACTCTTGGAAAAAGAGGGGGCAGGCGACATCGACCGCAAGGTTCTCACCTTCGTTAAGACACATGACGGCAAGAACTATACCCAGGACGAGCAAGGACAATACTGGCGCGTCTCGGTGTTTATCCCCCGCACCGTCACCCTAGAGAAGGTAACTCCCGAAAGTTCTTACCACGCAGGTAAGACTTTCGGCAAGTTTGAGGCACAGCTCACAGACATCACTGACCGTCTGGACGAAACCATCCCCGACTTCCACAACATGGAGTTGCGCCGTGACCAACTGCGCCAAGCCGTGAAAGAAGACCGTGTCGGTCGTGCCGAGGGCGTAAAGGACTTCATCGCAGACATCGAGAAGCATATGGACGAGATGTGCCTCAGCCAGCGTCTTTTCCGTGAGGGCAAGCTACAAAAGCACGTCTGCCATTGCGACACAAAGGTGAACAACATGCTGTTCGACGAAGATGGCAAGGTGCTCTGCGTCATCGACCTAGACACCGTGATGCCTTCCCTCTTCGTGAGCGACTACGGCGACTTCCTTCGCACTGCAGCCAACACGATAGCCGAGGACTCACCTGAATTTGAGAAGATAGATTTCCGCATGGACATCTTCGAGGCATTCACCCGTGGCTACATAGAGTCGGCATCGGCTTTTCTCTCCCCATTGGAGGTATCGCTTCTGCCACATGCCGCAGAGTTATTCCCATACATGCAAGCCGTGCGCTTTCTTTGGGATTATCTCAATGGCGACCACTACTGGAAGTGCCAGTATCCAGAACACAACCTCGTTAGAGCGAAGAACCAATGGCATCTATTCCTCAAGGTGAAGGAACACGAAGAGGCAATGAAAGATTTTATAGACAAGATGCAATCCGCAAACTAGCTTAACTATCATCATAATCAGAAAAGGCTGGCAAAACCAATGGTTTGCCAGCCTTTTACCACATTCATAACACAACTCCCCTAATCAGCGATGATGGAGAATTCTGAGCCAGAGGCAGAAACCTTGGTCGCCTTGAGAAGGTCGTCCAATACAGCAGGACGAATGATGAAGCCAAAGCAGTAAGAGCCTCCCTGCACCCTGTCTAGAGGCAACGGACCACCCTGTCCACAGCTAGCACCACCCAAGCCCAGCACTTTGGCATCCAAGTGGAGATGGGTGCCATTGCTCTCTGGCAACTGATATGGATGAGCGGCAAGCGTCAACTCCTGCTGACTCCAAGGGAGAGCCGACGCCGACATCAAGCTATCGGCAATGAAAGCCACCCCCTCTTTCGCCCCATTGCTGACGGCACACCAACGCACCTCCTCACGATTGCCCTGCGCTTGCGGCTTAGGCAACATGATGCCCTGCTCTGCCACAGCCCCATGATACCAACCTACGTTCTGGCTAGTCTTGCGGTCGGAATAATTGTTGGCAGGTCCACGACCATAATAGTCAAACTGGTTGAACTCGGAAGGGAGCACCATAGAGTAGCCTATGCGAGGCAAGATAGCATTGGCTTGGTTGGTACCAATGGCACTCTGCAACTCGATGGAACCGTCCTGATATATGGTATATATCAGCCTAGACAAAAACTTGAAGTCATTATCAGTAAGCTCCCGCTTGTTGTCATCAAAGCGATAAACCGTCTCTGGGGAACGATCCCTATTGCTATAATTCTGGTCAGAACCAGCCTTACCCTGACTCTCTATCGTAAAGTTGAGCTGATAGCTACCATCCTTTCTCTTCTTATAGCTCCATTCCTTCACGGTATGCCGCAGGTCGTACAAGCCATTACGGAACCAAGCAGTAGGATAGCCCATGCCTGCATCATTGTCGGTTGGGGCACGATAAGCATCCAGCTTAGGTCCCATGCCTTCCTTGAAGATATTGTTGTTGCCATATCTCAAGCTCTTGATAGCACCCGTCTTCAGGTCGAAGTTGACGAGGAAACTCTCCCCCTTCAATTGCACATTTCCCTCTGCCTTCTGCACGACACAAGAAAGCGGCTTGCCCTGATGCCCAACGACAGCAATGGAAGGTGCCTTCACCTCCTTGTCTTTGACCTTCAACTGCTCTTCCATCTGCACATATCCTTTCTTAGCCCAAGGCATGTCCTGTGCCTGGAGGAACTGGATGGTGACGTAATACTCGCTCTCCGGGTCGAGTTGGTCATAATCGTAGGCAAGACGATAAGTCTGTCGCTCACGAGGTCCAAGGCTACCCTTGCCACTCTCCAAAGGTTGACGGCCAGCGATACAAACGCCATCTTTGTAAAGCGACCACACCACCTGATAGTTCTTGTCCAAAGAAACGAAATAGTTCTTGTTGAATATTTCTACTATCCCCTTTTTCATGTCTACCGCCTTGACACCCACATTCTGGTACACCTTCTTCACCTCATAATACTGAGCCTTCGGTGTAAAGTCTGGCCGCAAGATACCATTCATACAGAACATGCCATCGTTTGGTTTGTTATCTGCGCCGAAATCCCCACCGTACGCCCAGTAGGTCTTTCCTGTATTCGGGTCGGTTTTGTCGAGCGCCTGGTCTACCCAGTCCCAGATGGCACCCCCCATGAAGAAATTGGTGCTCTCGATAGCGTTCCAATAATCTATCAGGTTGCCACAGGCATTGCCCATGGAGTGAGCATACTCCGAGATATGAAAAGGATACTTCAGATTATAAGTTCCCGTTACGGCACCTTGCACCCATGCGATGGAAGGATACTGGTTGGAGCCCATGTCCACGATGTCGTTGTTGCGCTCATACTGCACAGGGCGACTGGTGTCATACTGCTTGATGGCACGATAGCACTCCTTGAAGTTGTCGCCAGGTCCTGCCTCGTTGCCCAAGCTCCAGATAACCACAGAAGGATGGTTGACGGTGGCATGCACCATCTCCATGTTGCGGGCTATATGCGCATTTTTGAACGCTGGCACATGGGAAAGACTCGCCTCACCATAATAGTACTCATGGCTCTCGATATTTGCCTCGTCTTCCAAATAGATGCCATACTTGTCACATAGATAATACCAATATGGGGCATCAGGATAATGACTGTTGCGCACATGGTTGATATTGGCACGCTTCACCAGGAACACCTCTTGCTCCATCTGCTCACGGCTCACGGTATGTCCAGTCCGCACGTTGTTCTCGTGGCGGTTCACACCCTTCAGCTTGATAGGCTTTCCGTTGAGGTAGTAATATCTACCTGCCAGTCCGAACTCATCCTTGTCGGCAGGTGTTTCCTTGATTTCCACCTTGCGGAATCCCACGATGGTTGAAAAGGTCTGCACCGTCCTGCCATTGGCGTCCCTCAGTTCGCCCACCAAGGTATATCGGAAAGGAGCCTCGGCACTCCACAATTTCACCTTGTCTTGCGCATCGAGCGTCACCTCCAGTTCTGTCTCCGCACCTGCACTGAGTTTTTGAACAAGTTTCACCTGTGCCTCCACTCCTGGCACCAACGTATTGTCATCGGCATAGAGACGATTGGCATAGAGGGAATAATGCACGCTATAACCTTTGACAGCCTTCTTGGACTGGTTCTCTATCTGGGCAGAGATGCGCAAGGCCGCCTTTTGGTAGGTATCATCCAAGTCGGGTATCGCCTTAAAGTCTCTCACTTGTACCTTAGGCTTCGCCGTCAGTGCCACTGTTCGGAAGATGCCTGGCAGGCGGAACATGTCTTGGCTTTCGAGAAATGAGGCATCCGAATGGCGATACACTTCCACGGCAATGGTATTCTCCTCTCCCACCTTATTAATATAAGGGGTGATGTTAAACTCTGCCAGATTGCGAGAGTTCTTGGAGAAGCCAACATATTTCCCGTTGACATACAGATAGAAGAAAGAATCCACACCATCGAAATTGACATATACCTCTTGCCCCTTCCAGTTGGCTGGCACAGTGAAAGTACGCCGATAGGAACCCACCTCGTTGCGGTTGCGATAGGTCATCCAGTTCTGCTTAGGCGTACGCATCACGCCCCCTTTCCAGTCATCTACTTTATAGGCATGTTGAAAGATAACACGCTGGTTGGAGTATAGCGGATCGCCATACTTGTTATGTCCGTCCTGTTGCAGCCCCGCCATGTTCCAGCTCAGTGGAACAAGGATGTCATCCCATTGGGACACATCATAATCGGTACGATAAAAGTCCTTTGGTCTCTCATCTGGATTGGCAGCCCAATGGAACTTCCATTTACCGTCGAGCGACTTCCAATAGGTGCTATACTCTGGCAACACCTTGCGAGCCTCATCCACATTGGCAAACGAGAAGAACCAAGCATGCGGTTGCTCCTTGTTGTATGCCAGCGAGTCTGGACTCTGCCACTCCCACCCCGTAGGAGCATCTTGTGGCTGGTAGAAGAAGCCCCCAAGTCGATTGGCAGCTTCCAATGTACCCGTCATGAGACAAGCCATCAATAATAGAGATATTTTCTTCATGTAAATGTATGGATTTGGTGTTTTTTAATCTTTGCTGCAAATTTAGCTAAAAAAGAGAAGAAACAGGATTCTCATCGAAAAAACGCCTCAACAATAACGTTATTTAACAGAAGTACAGCATATGTCACAATTAGCACTACAGTAGCCATGCCTGTTTCTCATATATTTCTTTACAAAGCCTGAAAAAATACGAAAAACATGTCATATTATTAAAAAATTTATTTATCTTTGCAACCGTTATCATTTTTTAAACAGAAATAAGTATGGCAAAAAAACTAAAGGTAGGTATGCTCGTATGCGCATCGCTCTTGATGGCAAACACTGCATACGCCAACTACCCAACCTCCAACGAGGTCTTGGCTGTCACGCAGCAAACCAGCAAGATAAGAGGAACAGTTGTCGATTCCAATATGGGAGATCCTATCATTGGAGCTAGTGTGAAAGTAAAAGGCACCAAGCTGGCTGCCGTTACCGACATCGACGGAAACTTTGAAATCAATGCTCCTGCCAACGCAACGCTCGTTATTTCGTATGTTGGCTACAAGGATATCGAATTGAAAGCCAGCAATGGCATGAAGGTTTCCTTGGAGGAAGACACTGAGTCCTTGGAAGAAGTGGTAGTTGTGGGCTACGGCACACAGAAGAAGGAAAGTCTCACTGGCGCCATGACCAATATAAAAGCAGACAAGCTGAAGGACATCACCTCAGCTTCTGTTGAGAACATGCTCAACGGCAAGGTATCTGGTGTATATGTAGCTCCTGGCGGTGGTCCTGGCGCTACGGGTGCAGTCGTCATCCGTGGTCAGACTTCCATCAACGGTGCCACTGCCCCTCTATGGGTTATTGATGGTGTCATCGTGGGTAACAGCTCCGGCAACCTCAACCCTGACGACATCGAGACTATGACCGTCCTCAAGGATGCAGCCTCAACAGCCATCTATGGTTCTGAGGGTGCCAACGGCGTTGTTGTCGTAACCACCAAGCAAGCTCGCCAAGATAAGACAACTATAACATTTGCAGCCAAGGCTGGTCTCAGCACACTCGACCGTGGCAACCTCGAAATGATGGACGGTGCAGAGTTCTACGACTACTACAAGTCTTTCCAGAACGTGGAGTCAGTCAACTTCCCTCGATGGAACGAAGACCTTCGCAACCAAAACTTCGATTGGTATAAGTTTGCCAAGCAGACAGGAAACACGCAAGACTACAACATCACCATCAACGGTGGTAGCGACAAGATACAGTCTATGTTCACCATGGGCTACTACAAGGAAGAGGGCGCCGTGAAAGGCTATGACCTCAATCGCTACAGCGCACGTATCAAGGTAACATACAAACCTTATAAATGGTTGACCGTCAAGCCAAACCTCAGTGGTTCACGCAAAGACACCAAAGACAAGCAGTACGACATCAGCTCGATGTTCTCTATGATGCCATGGGATAGCCCATACGACGAGGATGGCAACATCGTGCCAAACCAATACTCAGGATGGGTAAACTCCAAAGGCACCAACTTCCTCTACGACCTCTCTTGTGGTAACTACTCAAGCAGTCGTACATACGACCTTGCCGGTGGATTTGATTTCGACATCAAGATTACTCCATGGCTCACATTCTCGTCTGTCAACAACTATTCATACTACGACAACCAAGACCATGGCTACTACGATCCTAAGTCAAGTGCAGCCGGTGGTGATGTGAATGGACGTTTGACCGAATATTACTACCAGTCAACTCGCCGCTACACCAACCAGTTGCTGCGTTTCCAGAAAACATTCGGCAAGCACAATGTCAATGGTTTGCTCGCCTACGAGTTCAACGACTACGAGATGAAATATACAGATGTCTACAAGACTGGCTTCATCCCTGGCTTCGAAGACTTCTATACAGCAGCTAAGCCAGAGAGGGCTACAGGTTATCGCACTGCATGGGCAAAACAGTCTTACTTCACCCAGTGGCGCTACGACTATGCTGGCAAGTACCTCGCAGAGTTCTCACTCCGTCGTGACGGACGCTCCAACTTCGGCGCAAACAACAGATATGGCAACTTCTACTCTGTCAGCGCAGGCTGGAACATCAACAACGAAGACTGGTTCAAGGCAGACTGGGTAGACCAACTGAAGCTCCGCGCATCCATTGGTTCAGTGGGTAACGTTCCTACCTCACTCTACCCATCCTACTCACTCTACTCAGTAGGATCCTCATACAATGAGGTTTCTGGTGCGCTTATCTCTCAGATAGGCAACAAGGAACTCACATGGGAGAAGACCGTAACTTCGGGTATCGGTGTTGACGCATCGTTCTGGCAGAACCGTTTGCACGCAACACTCGACTACTATGTAAAGAACACCAGCAATATACTCTATCGTGTACCAGTGACAGGTCTCGTAGGCGTAACCTCCATTTGGAAGAACATCGGCAAGATGCGCAACACAGGCATAGAGTTGACCGTTGGCGGTGACATCATCCGCACCAAGGACCTCACATGGAACCTCACCGCCAGCATCTCGCACAACAGCAATGAGCTTCGTGATCTCTACAAACAGCGCGATGCCAATGGCAACTATGTGGTAAAGCCTGTACTCATCAACGATGGAACTTCCATCGCCGGAACCGCACAGCGCATTCTCGAAATCGGAGAGCCTGTGGATACCTACTATCTCAAGGAGTGGGCTGGCGTGAACCCTGAGGACGGAAAGCCACAGTGGTATATGGACGACGAGAACGGCAACAAGGTTGTGACAAGCGACTATGCAAAGGCTGGCTACTACAAGTGCGGCAAGGCTTCGCCAGATGTATATGGTAGTTTCTCAACATCAGTAACCTACAAGGGTTTCGACCTGCAGGCAAACTTCGGCTATTCTATCGGTGGTCAGATATACAGCTACTTCCGTCAGGAATACGACTCTGACGGCGCATACGCTGGCGACCGCAACCAGATGAAGCTACAGAAGGGCTGGACACGCTGGGAGAAGCCAGGCGACATCGCCACTCATCCACGTGCCATGTACAACAACCAGGACAAGGGCAACCAAGCATCGTCTCGCTATCTCGAAAGCTCAGACTACTTGAAGCTCCGTTCACTCACACTGGGTTACAACTTCGACCTCAAGAAGTATGGCATTCAGACCCTGCGTGTGTCACTATCTGGCGAGAACCTCTTCACCATCACCGACTACTCAGGTATCGACCCAGAGTTACCAGCAGCCAACAACCCAGACGGTGTACTCAGCGTAATGGGCACAGGCACCATCTCAGCCTACCCAACCATGCGCAAGTTCATGCTCGGAGTAAACATAACATTCTAAAATCTTGACTACAATGAAAATGAAGAAAAGTATATTGATGCTCCTCTTTGGAGCAACCCTGCTCGGCTCTTGCGACATCGAGCGTTTTCCGACCTACAGTATGTCGGACGAACAGATAAAGAATGATCCGTCGGGCAACCTAGAATACTTGCTCAACGGTATGTATGCTCAGCTAAAGTCATGGTCTGACCCTATGCACCGCTGCGGTGAGTATGCGGGCGACAACATGGTGATACGTGGTTCTTCTACCGATGCATTCTATGAGTTCATCAGCTATTCCCGCACACCAAACAACTATCGCCTGCAAGATTTCTGGGACTCTGGCTACAAAGCCATCGCACAGGCCTCCAACATCATCAAGATGATAGATGAGGGGCAGAGTACCGAGATTGACAACTCGCTCGGCGAATGCTACTATGTACGTGGCATGATGTATTTCTACCTCTGCCGTGCCTATGGTCGTCCTTACTATCAGGCCCCTGACAAGAACCTCGGCGTGCCTATCGTAAACGGCACACCAGACAACATCCTCGACCTGCAGCTCGACGACCGTGCCACCGTGCAGCAAACCTACGAGCAGGCTATCAACGACCTGAAGAAGGCAGAGGAACTGATGACCATCAACCGAGGTCCTGCATACGCATCAAAGGCAGCAGCCCAGGCAATGCTCTCACGCATCTATCTCTATATGAGCGGCACCTACGAGAACCCGAACCGAGAATACGCACAACTCGCTGTCGACTATGCCAACAAGGTAATCGAGAACAGCGACTATGAGCTGCTTCCTCGTGATGAGTTCATGGTATACAACACCATCGTACCAGAGAACAACAAGGAGTCTATCTTCGTGGTAAAGCGTGTGGCATCAGAATTCTCTGGCTACGACCACTACTACGGCATCGGCGGTATGTATTCCAACATCGGCGACATGGGATGGGGCGAGATGTACGCCAGCGAGAAGTATATCGACTTGCTCAACGAGACGGGGCGCAACGACTGGCGTACTGCATCCAAGAAGATTGTAGATGCACGTGCCAATTTCATCGAGCCAACCTACGAATTGGATGACAAGACTGACCAATACAAGGAAGTATTCCGCTTCGTATATGTGGGCAACGATGGCAACAAGCACTACGCACAGTTCGACACCAAGCACAATGGTGACAAGGTGACTTGCACAGACAAGGATGGCAACTCTTACGACCTCACGCTCGTCAGTGCCGACGACCAGTACTACACCATCAACTATAATGGCACAAAGTACCAAGGTATGCTCGATGACTATATCACCGTGAACCGTGAGTATCCACAATTCTACATTGTTAAATGTTCACGTGAGGGCGAGGATTCCCAGTTGCATTCACCTGTCATCAGTCGCTTGGGCGAGATTTATCTCAACCGTGCAGAGGCATACGCAAAGCTAGGTCTATACGACAAGGCTCTCATCGACCTTAACACCATCCGTAACCGTTCCATCGTAAATGGTGGCTATCCTGCAGGTTCGCTCAATGCCGACAATGCTTTCGAGCTTATCGACAAGGAGCGCCAGTTGGAGCTTGCTTACCAGGCAGAGCGTAGCTATGACGTTTACCGCAACGGTCACTCTCTGACACGTGACTATCCTGGTCCTCACAACCAACACGAGGAAGTGGAGGCATCCGACTATCGTGTAACCTATTACATTCCACAGAATGCCATCAACGCATATCCTGGCACGCTCACACAGAATCCTACCGACAACAGCGGCGTTATCTTACACTAATCGCCCTGGAGAATAAACGGATAAATAAAATAAAGTCGCCCCTTGACAGGAGCGACTTTATTTTATTATAAGGTGTATACAAAATCATCCATTATCAAAAATATTCTCAGAAAGATGGCTGTTTCTCAGTTTTTATTTGTACTTTTGTCACGTTATTCTAAAAACATCTATTTTACACAATACAATGAGCAAAATCTATAAGAAATTATCTGTTGGCAATGCCTTGGCTTTCGCAGTAGCCCTGCCTATGGCTGCCAACGCTACGAACGGAGCAACGTCGCCCCTACCATCCGTCACGGCACAAGCAGCCCAGGCTGGTGACGTACAGATACTTCGTATCAACTCCACAACTGTAGAAATCATCTTCGCCAACCAACGCAGGGTGGCTGTAGATTTCTACGGCGAGAACATATTCCGCATCTTCGAAGACCACAACGACGGGGTGATGAGAGACCCAGAGGCAAAGCCCGCAGCTCGCATCCTCGCCGACAATCCACGCACCCAAGTGGGTACATTGAAGATGGAAGACAACAATGGCGAGATTGCACTTTGCACAAGCAAGGCAAAGGTAGTCTTCAACAAGGCTACGGGCTTGTTCAAGATAGAGAATGCAGAGAACGGAAAGACGGTGGCTATCCAAAGCTCACCTTCGCAGTTCTCTCCCGAGAAGGTGACACTCAACCTGCAGGAGCAACCAGACGAATACTACTTTGGCGGTGGCGTACAGAACGGTCGTTTCTCACACAAGGGAGAAAAGATTGAGATCGTAAACACCAACAACTGGGTGGATGGCGGCGTAGCCTCACCTGCACCTTTCTATTGGTCTACCGCAGGCTACGGTTTCATGTGGTACACCTTCGAGCCTGGTCTCTACGACTTTGGTGCCTCACAGAAAGGCTGCGTCAAGCTCTCGCATGAGGCGAAGAACCTAGATGTATTTTTTATGGTGGGCGAGAAGCCTACCGACTTATTGGACGACTACTATCAGCTGACAGGCAACCCCGTATTATTGCCTAAGTTCGGTTTCTACGAAGGGCATCTCAACGCCTACAACCGCGACTACTGGAAAGAAGCAGACAAGGGACGCACCATGCTCTTCGAGGATGGCAAGACTTACAAGGAGAGTGCCAGCGACAAGACTGGCATCAAAGAGTCGCTCAACGGCGAGAAGAACAACTATCAGTTCTCTGCACGAGCAGCCATCGACCGCTATGTACGCAACGACATGCCTCTGGGCTGGTTCCTTCCTAATGACGGATATGGAGCAGGATATGGACAGGAGAGCACGCTCGACGGCAACATCCAGAACCTGAAAGAATTTGGCGACTACGCACGCAAGCATGGTGTGGAGATAGGTCTCTGGACCCAATCAGACCTTCATCCAAAAGACAGTGTAGAGGCATTGCTCCAGCGCGACATCGTGAAAGAAGTGGGTACTGCTGGCGTAAGAGTTCTCAAGACAGACGTAGCTTGGGTAGGCGATGGATATTCTTTCGGTCTGAACGGCGTAAGCGACGTTGCCCAGATCATGCCTTACTATGGCAACAATGCACGTCCTTTCATCATCTCACTTGATGGATGGGCAGGCACACATCGCTATGCTTCCATCTGGTCTGGCGACCAGACTGGCGGCGACTGGGAATACATCCGCTTCCACATCCCTACCTTCATCGGCGCAGGTCTGTCTGGCCTATCCAACATCACGTCCGACCTTGACGGTATCTTCGGAGGAAAGAATCCGATAGTGAACATGCGTGAGTTCGAGTGGAAGACCTTTACTGCGATGGGGCTCAACATGGATGGTTGGGGCGACAATGCCAAGTATCCATTCATCCTCGGCGAGCCAGTAGCCTCAGTCAACAGAACTTACCTCAAGCTCAAGTCGGAGTTGATGCCATACATCTATACCGCAGCTCAAGAGGCTGTCACTGGCAAACCATTGATGAGAGCCATGTTCCTTGACGATCCTAACGCCTACACACTGGGCAAGGCTACCCAATACCAGTTCATGTGCGGACCATACTTCCTCGTAGCTCCTATCTACCAGGAAACCAAGATGGACAAGCAGGGCAACGACATCCGCAACGGCATATACCTGCCAGAAGGCGAATGGGTAGACTACTTCAACGGAAATGTATACCAAGGTGGCAGAATCATCAATGAGTTCGATGCACCTTACTGGAAATTGCCTGTCTTCGTGCAGAGAGGTGCCATCATCCCTATGGTGAACTCAAATAACAACGTATCGCAGATAGACAACACCAACCGCATCTTCGAGTTGTATCCTTACGGAGAATCAGACTACAATCTCTACGACGATGACGGCAAGACCGAACTTTATCGCCAAGGCGAACATGCCACGACTCATATCCACACCTCACTTGCCAAGGAACGCCTCACCGTATCCATCGACAAGACCGTAGGTAACTTTGACGGACAAGAGAAGCTGCAGTCTACGGAACTTCGCATCAACGTGAGCCAAGCTCCGAAGAAACTTTCCGCCAAGATAGGAGGAAAGACTGTGAAGCTCAACGAAGTAAACTCCCTGGAGGCTCTTCGCAACACAGAGAACGCATGGTTCTACGACAAAGCTCCACAACTGAATCGTTTCGCCACAAAGGGAAGTGAATTCGAAAAGGTAGACATCACAAAGAATCCTGTGGTATACGTACACATGGCAAAGACCGACATCACAGCCAATGCCATGGAGCTCAAGCTGGACGGCTACCAGTTCAACAACGGTGACGTATTGCTCAGCAAGACAGGTCAGCTCTCAGCCCCACAAGTCAGCATGAAAGAGCCAGAGGGAAAGAACAAGGCCTTCGAGCTGACAGCGACATGGACTCCACAGGCCAACGCCGACTACTACGAGATGAAGGTAGACGGCATGACTCACTCTACCATCCGTAGCACCGAGTTTACCGTGGAGAACCTGAAACCTGAGACCGACTACGAGGTACAGGTAAGAGCCATCAACAAGGACGGAGCATCCGAATGGACAACCCTCAAGGGGCGCACCATCAAAGACCCTCTCGACGAGGCTATCCGCAACATCACAGCCACCAACTCCACCCCAGACTGGGAAGGACTGGAGGTAAGCAAGATGTTCGACTTCAACGAGAAGAACTATTGGCACACCGACTACTACAAGAAGGAGGGCGTACTGCCATTCGACGTGACCATGAACCTGCACGGCATCGTCAAGCTCGACAAGATTCAGTATCTGCCAACCTCCGAGCGTGAGACTCACGGACAGATTTACAAGGGACGCATCTCTACGAGCAACGACGGCATCAACTGGACTGAGAACGGTACCTTCGACTGGAACAAGGACGAGAACACCAAGGAATACAAGTTCAAGGACGAGCCTGAGGCACAATATGTCAAGATGACCGTCGAGGAAACCAATGGCGGGCAAGCCTCTGGCGCAGAAATGTATGTATTCAAGGTGCCAGGAAGCAAGATAGAGAAGCCAGGCGACATCAACCACGACAACCGTATCGACGAGAACGATTTCACCTCTTACATGAACTACTGCGGTCTGCGCAAGGGCGACAAGGACTTCGAAGGCTACGTGAGCAAGGGCGACATCAACCGCAACGGTCTCATCGACGCTTACGACATCTCCGTGGTTGCTACCCAGTTGAAGAGTGGCGTGAGCAGCAAGCAGGTAGCTCCTATCTCTGGTAGCATTACGCTCTCAGCCGACAAGAAGGCATGTAAGGCTGACGACATCGTAACCCTCACAGTAAAGGGCAACGCTCTCGTATCGCTCAACGCATTGAGCTTCGCCTTGCCATACAGCCCTACAGACTTTGAGTTCGTTGGCATCGACGTAAAGGATATGGGCAAGATGGAGAACATCTCCAAAGACCGTCTCCATTCTGACGGAAGCAAGGTTCTCTACCCTACCTTCGTCAACATTGGCGAGCAGCCTTCCGTTGAGGGCACACACGACCTCTTCACCATCAAGCTGAAGGCTAAGAAAGCCTGCAAGCCTGCATTCAAGTTGACCAACTTGATGATGGTAGACAAGTTCTTGCGTGTAAAGAACGAGAAATAATATATGAGTCCACTTGAATTAGTGAGTTCTATTTAAATCTAACAAATGTCTCAGTCGGAGTCTGATTCCGACTGAGACATTTACTATTATATTATTCCTTTTTAATTCTGAATTTGCTACCACTGCTGCCACAACACCACCTAACCATCTATTCATCAATCGTTTAAGACGTGGCAGCAACCCATATTTTGCTACCACTTGCTGCCATCTCCTGCCACCATCTCCACAAAAGCGGATGGAAAGATGAAGAAAAACGAGAAAAAGCTTGTATTTCGAAGCAAAATGTTGTATCTTTGCACCCAGCAAGAAAACTTCCTGCCGATTCCATACAGAAGCCAACGACTCCTATGAAACCTTATTTTTCATCTCTCTAACCTAATTGTCTATGACACAAGCAGATTTAGTAAGACTCTTCTTCGCCAAAGGCGAAACACCTACCTACTGGAAGTATTGCTTCAACAAGCAATGCCCCCTAGCCGATGAGTGCGCCCACCAACTGTCGGTAACCTACAAAGACCCCGAACAGACCGACGGCTACTCCATCTTCCCCGATGCCTACCAAGACGGCAAGTGCAAGCACTTCCACCAGGTGCAACTCGTCAAGATGGCGTACGGACTGGAAAACATCCTCGACGAACTGAAACGAAAAGACTCAGGCAACTTCAAGGTCAGAATGACCTCCTACTTCGGCAGCAGCACCTCGTATTATCGTTACAAGCTGGGGCAGACAGCCCTCGTACCTCAGCAACAAGAGTATATCTTGCAATGGTGCAAGAACCATGGCTACAACCAGGTAAAATTCGATCGCTACGCCGAGGAACTCGTACCTTGACCGTAGCCGCTATCATCTTAGCCCGTCGCCACTATCTTTCTTGCCCATCATAACGAGCACTTTCACCCTTCGCAACGAGCATCCGCACCCACAACGATGGGTATACGTGCCCAAAACTATGAGTAACTTTGCCCGAAACTACGGGCAAATCTACCTGAATACGTCGGGCAAAAGTGCCCAAGGCTTCGGGCAGCTTTGGGCAAAGCCTCCTAACATCACCCACAACCCCCATAAACAAGAAGCAGGATGAAATTCACAATCACAAGAATCAACAAGCAAAACAAGTTGTGCGTCAGCACAAGAAGCGTAGAGCGTTTCCTGGAGCGCATCGCCAAGGACGACGCCAAGCAGAGCGTCGCCAACTTCCGCATGAACGCACCGCTCATGAACGGCAACTACGAATACTACAACGGCATCAAGCAATGGCAACAGGTGTACCCTGCCGCCGAGTTTGCGAAAGACGAGAGCGACAATCTCGTCTTCAAGAAATCCAACGGACTGGTGATGATCCACTTGGTCCACCTGCAAAACCATGACGAGCTAGCCTCAGCCAAGAAGGCCGTCAGTCTCCTGCCGATGACCTACGCCGCTTTCGAGGGAGCCGACGGCAGAAGCCTCGTCGTGCTCATCCGCATCCTCGACGAAAAGGGCAACACGCCCGACAACGAGGCAGATTGCGAGCTGCTCTACCAGGCGGCTTACGAACAGGCGAAGACACTCTACCTCTCGCTCGTGCAAGCCGACATCCAGGAGGAACAACCCACATTGAAAGCCCACTTCATGCTCACCCTCGACCCTTCGCCCTACCTCAATCCCCAAGCCGTGGCGATGCGCATCAACAAGGCACATCCCGCCACCCCATCCGCCCCAAGAAGCGTGGAAGACCTGAAGGAATACAACGACTATGACTTTCTCTACAAGAAAGCCGCCGAGGAAGCCGTGGCTGAGATGAAAGAAGCCGACATCAAGTGGGCGAACGAGGACGACGAACTGCTGGCGTGCCTCTCCGCCATCGCCGCCAAGCTCTGCCGTGTAGGGATGAGCGAGGAAGAGGCGTTCATCCACATCCGCCGCAACAACTGGAACGACGTAGCAGAAGAACCTCTGCGCCAACTGGTTAGCAGTGCCTACGCCACCCATTCCAAGGAGAAGGGAAAAGGCAAGGAAGCCACGAAGCCGACATCGGGCAAGAAGGGACGAGCCGACATCTTGCAGATGAAACAGTATCTGCAAAGCCGCTACCAGTTTCGCTACAATACCGTGTTGAAATACACAGAATATCGCCCCAACAACTCGTGGGTAGGCGACTTCAAGCCAGTGGACAGCCGCACGATGCGCAGCATGACCATAGACGTGCAGTTGGCTGACATCCACGTCACGCTCAACGACGTGAGAAACTTCCTGGGCTCTAGCCAGATTCCGAGTTACAGTCCGATAGAGGATTTCCTCTACGACACCTGCGGCAAGTGGGACGGAAAGGACCGCATCCGAGCCTTGGCTCGCACCGTACCCACCAACAATCCGCATTGGGAAGACTGGTTCTACACTTGGTTCCTGGGGATGGTGGACCAGTGGCGAGGCACCTATCGCCGCCAATACGGCAACAGCACGATGCCGCTGCTCATTTCCAAACAAGGCTTCAACAAGAGCACCTTCTGCCGTCGCCTGGTTCCGCCATCGCTCTCCTGGGGCTACAACGACAACCTCATCCTCTCGGAGAAGCGGCAGGTATTGCAAGGCATGGCGCAGTTCCTGCTCATCAACCTTGACGAGTTCAATCAGATTTCGCCCCAAGTACAGCAAGGATTCCTGAAGAATCTCCTCCAGTTGCCTACGGTGAAAATCAAGCCACCCTATGGCAGTCATGTGGAGGAATTTCCTCGCCTAGCCTCGTTCATTGCCACAAGCAACATGACCGACATTCTCTCCGACCCATCGGGCAGTCGCCGATTCTTGGGCGTGGAACTGACAGGCCCCATCGACGTGAGCCAGCGCATCAACTACGAGCAGCTTTACGCCCAGGCGATGCAAGCCTTGGAACGAGGCGAGAAGTCGTACTTCGATGCCGAGGAGAACGCCGAGATTATGCAGAGCAACCTGCAATTCCAGCAAGTTTCTGTCACCAAGCAGTGCTTTCTGGAGGTTTTTGCGCCAACAAGCGACAAGGAGAAGGGCGAATATATGACAGCCGCCTCTATTTTCAACGTTTTGAAGCAGAAATTTGGCTCTTCCCTAAAGGTTTCCAACCTCTCTCACTTTGGTCGAGAACTTCAGAACATCGAAGGATTGGAGAGTAAGAGAGCTAGATACGGTACTGAATATCTGGTAGTTAAGAGATAATCCATCCATAGAATACAGAAAAGAAGGTGTGGAAGCAAGTGGAAGCAAGTGACAGCAAAATTCTAGTTTCTACCACACCTTATCATTTTAAATATCAGCTAGTTACCACGTATTGTGGTAGCAGTGGAAGGAAAATCAAGAAAAAAACATTTCACCTATACGATTGAAAATACTTGGCTGCCTCCAAGATCGTAGCCTCTATGTCTCGCTTGATATAATCTTCTTTCATTTTTATGCAAATTTGGAATACGACTCCAAAATTACATAAAAATACCGAATTTGCAATCTATTCCCAACCAGTTTCTATTGAATTTTATTATTTTTTAAATAGATTAGCCCTTGTTTTTATGTAAATTTGGAATCCAACTCCAAAATTGCATAAAAACAGGGACTATAAGATATTATTAGAAATACTGATAATTAGTTGCTATAAGCACTTTCACCATGCTCGTAGATGTCGAGGCCTTCCTCCTCTACTCGCTTGTCTACTCGGATACCAACGACCTTGTCCACTACCTTAAACAGGACGAAGGTGACGACTGCGCTGAAGACGATGCTCACCACCGTCGCTACGACTTGCACCCAGAGCTGATGCCAATCGCCATAGAGGGCACCTTGCACACCATCGGCTCCTGTCACATATCTCGTGGCAAACACACCTGTGAGGATAGAACCCAAGATGCCACCCATGCCATGCACACCGAAGGCATCGAGCGCATCATCATAGTGGAACTTCGCCTTCACCACTGCCACCATGAAGAAGCAGACACAAGTGCTGAAGATACCTATACAGAAGGCTCCGAAGATGTCGGCACTACCTGCCGCAGGCGTGATGGCTACCAATCCAGCGACGGCACCCGTACAAGCACCTACCGTGGTAGGCTTCTTGTTGACCACCCAGTCGATGACCATCCAAGTGGTAGCCGCAGCTGCCGTCGCCACATGAGTGACGAAGAAGGCATTGGCTGCCAAACCATCTGCAGCCAAACCGCTACCGGCATTGAAACCAAACCATCCCAACCAAAGGAACGACATACCCATGAAGACGAAGGTGATGTTATGAGGAGTGATGGGATGACCAGCACGATAATCGTCACGCTTGCCCACCATCAACGCCATTACCAAGGCTGCCACACCGGCATTGATATGCACCACGGTACCACCTGCGAAGTCGATGGCTCCCATCTGCTGCAAGAATCCGCCGCCCCATACCCAGTGGGCCATTGGCAGATAGGCGATGATGACCCAAAGAACGGTGAAGAGCACATAGCCGCTAAACTTGACACGTTCGGCGAAAGCACCGAGAATCAAGGCTGGCGTGATAAGAGCAAACATGCACTGGAACATCACGAAGGTAAGTTCAGGAATGCCAGTAGGCATGACGGCCTCCAGTCCGACGCCATGCAAGAAGCACTTGTCGAAACCTCCCATCACGCAAGCCAACGGATTGCCCTCGTCGGCAAACTGGGTGGAGAAAGCCCACGAATAACCAAAAGCCACCCATATCAAACTCACCACCGCCACGATAAACATGGTCTGCATCAAAATGCTGAGAATATTCTTCTGGCGAACCAAACCGCCATAAAAGAGTGCGATACCAGGAATGGACATCAAGAGCACCAAGATGGTAGCCATAATCATCCATGCTGTGTTACCAGTATCGAGTGTTGTCAATAATAAACTGCTCATAATTTTCTTATAGTTAAATTAGAATACATAAATATTACTTCTCTTGCTCGGCGTTATAGAGCGCAATGTCGCCACGCTCTCCTGTACGGATGCGGATGGTGTCGAGCACAGGAATCACGAAGATTCGGCCGTCACCTATTTCACCAGTACGAGCTGCGCTCTGGATGGCATTAATGGTTGGCTCCACGTTCTTGTCGCGCACCACGATGTTGAGCAAAACTCGCTCGATGCTGCTCGTGTCGTACATCACGCCACGATAGATGCGAGCCTGACGCATCTTTCCCTCTCCTCTTACATTATAATAAG
>CAVKXW010000049.1:0-20922 GCA_963660215.1 Bacteroidaceae bacterium
TGGCTAATCTCCGCTCCGCTGAATCCCTGTGGGTTAGGAAGCATGTTCATATCCAGCTCGGTAAGCATCACCTTCACACCTTCCGCAGCAAAAGCCTCCAGGCTTTTCTCATACTCGGCATAGTCTGGATAATCATAACCGTTATGGCTCTGCATGCCGATGGCATCGATGCGAATGCCCTTGGCTTTCAGATTGCGAACCAACTTGCAGACTGCCTCTCGCTTACCAGGCTTAGACATGGAATAGTCATTGTAGTAAAGTTCCACGTTAGGGTCTGCCTCATGGGCAAACTGGAAGGCGAGCTCGATAAACTCAGGACCGATAATCTTGTAATAAGGTGATTGGCGATAGCTGCCATCATCCTCGAACGCCTCGTTCACCACATCCCATCCTTTCACCTTTCCCTTGTAATGGGTCACTACGGTCATGATGTGGCTATACATTCTGCCTATCAAGGTCTCACGGCTCACTTGCTTGCCATTGGCATCGGTGAACATCCACTTAGGCGGCTGGGAGTGCCATACGAGGCAGTGGCCTATCAAGGTCTTGCCGTTCTTCTCTGCCCAGTCGGCGAGCTTATCGCCATCCGTCCAGTCATAGCGGTTTACCTCTGGGTGAATAATCTCACCCTTCATGCAGTTCTCGGCTACCACCTGGTTGTATTGCTCTTTTACCAATGCCTCAGCCGCAGGGTCATTGCCTGCTGCCAAATCGGCATTCACGGCAGCACCCACCAAGAAGTACTTGCCCATCACATCCTTCAAGGCAGGTAGTTTCTCTTCTACAGCAACCTTCTGCTTAGAAGTTGATGCCTTCTGTTTTACCTTAGAGGCTGTATTCTGAGCGAAGCCCGAAGAAACGAGCAACAAGCCTACAGCCAAAGTCACTATCTTTCTCATATATCCTATTACTATTTAGAAATTATCTTTACATTTACCGTACCAGGGCTTATGCTTCTTCCTGATGGCGAGCCTCAATCTTCTTGTTGATGTCGTCGATAACCACATCGGTAAGTTCATACTTCGAGATGATGAACATTGCCAAGCCCAACAAGATGGCTGGGATGACGCAAACCAACCAGCGGATGCCCTCCTGTGCCAAAGGACTCTGCTGTTCGAGGTCGTTCATAAAGTAAGCACCTGCGGCATTACCCACCGACATCATGGCGAAGGCTGTGATGAAGAAGAGTGCCACGACACGGAGAGGACGGTTGTGGAAGAATTCTGTCCACAGGTCGCTCACCTTCACATTCTTGGTCTCCTTCTCGTCCATCACCACACGTTCCTTGGTCTGGGTGAAGCAGAACACCAACAAGGCAAAGCCTACCAAGGCATAGATGAGCATAGCGACAAACCAAGCGTTGCTATCCGTAGGGAGCGAATTGCTCTGTTGGGCTGCAGCCGCCTGATAGCCAGTCCAAGCGAGAACGGCACCTGGCACAACGCCACCGAGAGCCATACCTGCCTTATAGAAGATGCCCGTCAAGGCATTCACGATACCAGCGATGCGCTTGCCACTGGTATATTCGGCGAAGGAGATGACCTCAGGAATCAATGCCCACATATACCCCGTAGCCACAATAACGCCAGTAGACTTGATGAACTGAGCGATATAGACGAGGGTGATATGGTCTTTCACAGGTCCCATCTTGCTGATGACGTAGAGCATCGCCATACCCACGATAGCCACGGTGAGGAAGATATAGAACATGTTCTTCTTACCCACCTTCTTCTTGATGGCTGGCACCAATGGCATAAAGATGAATGAAGGAAGCGAGCCAAGTCCCATGAAGAGAGCCATCTCCGTTGGTAAGTCCTTTGCCGCAGCTAGGATAGCGACCAAGATTGGCACACCAGCCGAGACACAGAGACCACCCACATTCGCCATAAACATACGGACGGATGTCAAGATGGTGATTTCATCGGTATCACGAGTCAGCGATGAGTTCAATGCGCCGTAGGGCACATTGATTAATGTATAGAGCATCGAGAGACCTACATAGGTAACATAAGCATAAATCAACTTGATGGTATCCGTCTGTCCCTCCATACCATTCCAAAAGCAGAGAATGGCAAGCACTGTCAATGGCAAACCAGCCAAGACGAGGTAGGAACGATACTTACCCCAACGAGGATTGTGCTTATCCACGTAGGTTCCCACCAATGGGTCCCATAGTACATCCACCAATCTTACCACCAAGAACATGGTGGCTGCCACACCTGGATTCAAGCCATAGATGTCGGTGTAGAAGAACAATAGATACATACAGATGGTCTGGTAGATGAGGTTTTGAGCCAAGTCACCCGAACCAAAACCAATGCGTTGTAGCCAATTCAGTTTGTAGAATCCCTTGGATTCCTGTGATACAGTCGTCTGTTCCATACTATACTTTTAGTTAGGAGTTAGAAGTTAGAAATTAGAAGTTATCTCGCTCCTATATTTCTGACCATAACTCGATGGTTATTTTAATCTTATTCTTTCTGCAGCATACTTGCCCATTGCTTCATATCCCAGTGGGTTGAGATGGAGCCAATCATCGGAGTATTCCTTCTTGAGGCGTTGTGGGTCTTGTGGGTCTCTGGTCAACTCGTCAAAATCAATGACTTCATCGAAGTATCCGCTCTTTCTTATCCATTCGTTCACGGTCTGTCGGATAGCCTCATGCCAAAACGAATACCAGCCGTTGCCCTTGGTTGGAGTGATGGTAGCACCATATACCTTGATGCCTTTCGCCTTCGCCTTGTCCACAAGCACCTTGTAGCAAGCGATGAGGGTATCAGCTACATGCTCATAGTTTTTGCTGGAACAACCGATGTCGTTGGTTCCTTCGAAGATGATAAGCTGGGTCACGCCAGTTTGTCCGAGGATGTCTCGGTCGAATCTTTTCATGGCAGGTTCGCTCAATCCGCCTTCCACCACGCAGTTGCCACCTATACCGAGATTGAGCACGCCGTATGGCTGGTCTGCATTGAGGGCATCCGAGAGGAAATCGGTCCAGCGGTTCTGCTCGTTGGTCGTGCTACCTCGTCCATCGGTGATGGAATTGCCGAGGATTGCCACAACTGGTGTTTTTTCTGCTGTTTTCACGTCGATGGCGGAGAGATTGTACCAATGGTCTGCCTTCTCTTGGTTTTCAAAAGCGACATCCGTTGGTTTTACTGCCTTGCCCTTTACATTACTTACTATATAAGAGGTGGTACGAGAGCCACGATGGGATGTTGCGTTCTCTGGGGTCTGCTTGCCATAGCCGATGGTGATGGTGAGTCGCTGCCCAGATTTGAGAGGATACTTGAGTTCATCCGAATAAATAGCTTCGCCTGGAGCGAGGGTTACATTCTTCTTGCCACCAAACTTCAGATACTTTACTGTCTTGCCGTTGATGCCCCAGTTGCTAGCCACATCGGTATCCGCTACATAGACCGACTGGATGTCAACAGGTGTCTTGCTCTGCTCATTGCTCAGTTTCAGTCGCAGTTCGTTGCCACCGAATGAGACATGCACAATCTGGCGGCACGAGCGATGGCTCAAGCTCACCTTGGGCATATCTCCCACTCCTGTCCACTCTACAGCCGTAGCCCATGTGCCTTTCCACACATTCTGTGCAGAGGGCTCATTTCCAAAGGCTGCCAACAGGAGAGCCAGGGAAAATATTTTTATCAATTGTTTGTTCATTGTTATTACGTTTAAATAAAAGATGATTGCTATTCACGTTGCAAATTTAATAAAATGCAGCGAAACTTGGGTTATCCAATGGTAGCTATAACATTTCTATTTGTTTCAGAGCCGAAATATCTCCGAAAAAGACAAGGAAACAAAAACAAATGCAACATATTATCTCGTTTTTATTTGTTGCTTTCAGACTTTTTTACTATTTTTGCAGTCGTAACATCCTACAACAAGAAAGGGAATACCTTATTAGATTAAGAACCATCAAACGAAACAAGACTAAAGACATGAAATATACAAAACATTTCCTGACGGCATGCCTCACCCTCGTCATCTCGCTGATGATGTGGGCTGACAGCGGCGAGCTTTTCACTTCGAGCAAACTCTCCAGTTCGCTCATCAACTGCCTGGTGCAAGATAAATATGGCTATATATGGATTGGTACGGAATACGGACTGAGCAAGTTTGACGGCTACCGATTCACCAACTACCTGCACGATGCACAAGACACCACATCCATCACCGACAACATCATCACCAGTTTTCTCGTCGACAAGAAGGGCAACCTGTGGATAGGCAGCGCCAAGGGACTGATGAAATACAACTATGAGACCAACGACTTCTCTCGCCTCCGCTTCCCTGATGGCAGAAAGCCTCGCATCTACTCGCTCATCGAGAGTTACAGGGGCGACATCTTGATGGGCACGGCTGGCTTCGGTCTCTACTCTGTGAAGAACGGAGCCATCCAGAAAGCACCCGACAACAGGTTTACCATCAAGCAAGAACGCCAGTATGCCGAGCGCGACTCGGATGTATTCTTCACCCATATCTACGAGGACAAGCACCATTATCTCTGGCAGAGCAGTCACCTCTCCACCTTCACTCGCTTCAGCGAGAGCAAGGGCAAGGTGATTCGCAAGGACTTCAAGTCGCCTTACGGAGCACCTGTCTCATTCATACAGCATCGTCCACAAGCCATGCTCATCGTCTGCATGTACGGCATCGTGTACTATGATTATCGCACTGGCAGAATCGCCGACGCAGGCTACGACCTAGGCGAATACCAGAACAACGTAACCATCAACAACGCCACCTTCGACCACGAGGGCAACCTCTATATCAGCACCTCCGAACACGGTGCACTGGTTATCAAGCGAGGCAGCAACAAGGTGGAGCAACTAGAGAACACCAACAGCAACTTCAACCTGAGCACAGCCTTTGTCAACGACATCATCGAGGACAAGGACAACAACCTCTGGATAGGTTGCTACAAGAAAGGTCTCTACCTGCTCAACCAGCGCAAACAAGCCTTCAACTCGTGGAGTTTCTCCGCACAAAACTATATCATCGGCAGCAGCGTGTCGAGCATAGCCCCTGGCGAGAATGGAGAGACCTGGTGTACGGTGCAGAATAGCGGTGTCTACTGTTTCGATGCCACAGGCAAGATTATCGCACACCCTCAGTCGCCAGCAGGCACTTGCATCATCTACAAGGACCTACGTGGCGAATACTGGATTAGCAATGGCAACGCCCTCTATAGCTACAATCCACACACAGGTGCCTACCAGCAGAAGTTGGCTTTCACCTCAGCAGGCATCTACTGCATGACCGACGACAACGAGGGAAATCTCTATATCTCCGTCTATAGCAAGGGACTATATATATATAATGTGGAGAGCGGCAAGACTCGCATCTTGAACATGCAGCAACGCAGCAGCAAGGGACATCTCTGCAACGACTGGGTACGCAGCATGGCTCTCGACCATACAGGGCATCTATGGATAGGTACATCCAATGGTGCTTCTTGCCTCAACACCAAGACCTACAGTTTTGTGGATTACAGCAAGAATGTCATCCTAAAGGACAAGCAGGTGAATGCCATCTGCGAGGGAAAGAACGGCGAGATTGTGATGGGCACGGAAGAGGGATTGTACCTCTACGACCGCAAGGCCAACAAGACTGCAGCCTTCCCTCATGCCGAGGCTTTGAAGGGTAAGCAAGTATGCAGCATCGTCAAGGACAAGAAGGGAGATTACTGGGTTAGCACCACGATGGGCATCTGGCAGTATGATGCTAAAAACAGCCATTTCATCGGTCATATCAACGGAAATGGCTTAACCACTCGTGAGTATGTATTAGGTTCAGCCATGCACACAGCCAGCGACCTCATCGCCTTCGGCACAAACGATGGAATCACCACTTTCTATCCAGAGGTGGTAAAAGCCAACAAAATGGAGATGGGCAACGTATACCTCACAAACTTCATCGTGGACGGCAAGCCTATCAACTGCCTGACCGACCACTTTACCATTCCATACTCCCAGAATTCGTTCACCCTGGAGTTCTCCTTGCTCAACTATAAGAACACCGACAACATCAGCTTCCAGTACCGTATCAACGAGGGCAACTGGAACAGCACCAACGAGGGTAGCAACATGGTGGCGTTCAACAAGTTGAAGCCAGGCAAATACACCTTGGAGGTGAGAGCCACCAGTAACGGCAGCTATTCCAAGCAGTCTACCATCATTACCATCCAGGTGCTCGATCCTTGGTATGCCTCCACATGGGCTTACCTCATCTACGCACTCTTGGCAGGAGGTCTCATCTCCTACATTATATATAGTTATGAGCGCAGACGCAAGGCAGATTTGGAAGAAACCAAGATGCAGTTCCTCATCAATGCCACCCACGACATCCGCTCACCGCTCACCCTCATCATGGGACCATTGAACAAGTTGAAGACTCGTCTCACAGACCCTGAGAGCCAGCAAGACCTCAACACCATCGACCGCAATGCGCAGCGGCTCCTGCTGCTCGTCAACCAGATACTCGACGAGCGCAAGATAGACAAGAACCAGATGCACCTACACTGCCAGAAGACACCGCTCAAGGAGTTTCTACGTGGCATCGTATCGCTCTACAGCTTCAATGCCAAGGAGCGCAACATCACGCTCGACCTGAAAGAGGACGAGAGTTTGGCAGATGAAAAGCCACTACAAGTGTGGATAGACCGCATCAACTTCGACAAGGTAATCTCCAATCTCCTATCGAATGCGATGAAGTATACCTTCGACGGCGGCGAAATCACCGTTGTCATGGGCAAGGACGCGAAGAACGCCATCATCAAGGTCATCGACACAGGCATCGGTCTGAAGGAAGACAAGACCGAAAAACTCTTCCAGCGTTTCTACCAAGGCAGCAACAGCAGCGACCTGCACATCGAGGGAACAGGCATCGGACTGAACCTCTGCAAGGCTTTCGTAGAGATGCACGGCGGAAGCATCAAGGCGTATAACCGCACCGATGGCATCAAGGGTTCTTGCTTCGAGGTAAGCATTCCGCTAGGATGCGAGCACCTACAATCAGAAGAGATATTGAAGGAAGAAGATACCAAAATCACCGATTCCATCGCTAAAAAGGTACACGCCAACCGCAACTTCAACATCTTGATAGTAGACGATGACGCAGAGATAGCACATTATATCAAGACCGAGTTGAGCGACTGGTATCGCTTCGACCATGCCGTGAATGGCAAGGAAGGCTTGAAGATGCTCCTCACAGGCAAGTACGACCTCGTGATAAGCGACGTGATGATGCCAGAGATGGACGGCATCACCATGCTCAAGAACATCAAGGGCAACAGTAACATCAGCGACATACCTGTCATCCTCCTCACCTCCAAGAGCGAAGTAGACAACCGCCTGGAGGGATTGCGCAAGGGAGCGGACGCTTTCTTGGCAAAACCGTTCAATATGGAGGAACTGCACATTCTCATCGACAACCTCGTAGACAATGTACGCCGCATCCGTGGCAAGTACAGCGGTGCGCAAGGTCAGAAGCAGAAAATAGAGCAGATACAGGTGAAAGGCAACAACGACGCCCTGATGGAACGAGTGATGAAGTATATGAACGAACATCTCGCCGATCCAGACCTGAACGTAGAGAAACTCACCGCCGACGTGGGCATCAGCCGTGCCCAACTGCACCGCAAGCTCAAGGAGATAGCCGGTGTATCTGCAGGCGAGTTTATCCGCAACCTGCGCCTAGAACAGGCAGCCCGACTTATCGAGGAAGGACAGATTAACATCACACAGGTGGCTTACTCCGTGGGATTCAACAACCAGACCCATTTTTCTACGGTATTCAAAAAACACTATGGTATGTCGCCTAGCGAATACGCAGAAACAAAAAGAAACGAGAAATAAACACTCGTAATATATAAGATAAGGTATTTTTTCGTAACTTTGCAGCAGAAAGCTCAAGACTGTCACAAGAAAACGTCTTGGCAAACATAACAACAACTAATAATCAGCAAAGATATGAAGAAATACCTTATTTCATTGGCAATGATGCTCGCTTCGTTCTCAACCTTTGCACAGAACGATGGCTCACTCCTGTGGCTTGGCAAGGCGTACCCGAACTCCTGCCAAGTTACCACTTCCATCACCGATAACGCCACAGTAAAGATAGCCCAGCAAGAGCTTTCTGAGCATTGGCGTGGCAAGAATGTGGAGCTGAAACTCGACAAGAGCCTCAACCTAGGCGATGGCTACAACATCTACGCTCGCCCTGCGCACCAAGGCGACAACATCGAGTATGAGGCAACTATCACCGCCAGCAATCCCATCGGCTTACTATATGGCGCCTACGAATTGATTCGTCTACAGAACGCCGATGCCTATAACACTGGCAGCGGCAACCAACAGAACTTCGGCAAGGCCATCGACGAGACCGAGAAGCCACAGGTGGGTCTCCGCATCCTCAACCACTGGGACAACCTAGACGGCAGCATCGAGCGAGGTTATGCAGGCAAGAGCATCTGGAAATGGGAAGAAATCAAGCTCGGCAAGAATGGCAAGGGCGGCAGCATCAGCAAGAGCCTGCACGATAGAATCGTCACTTATGCTCGTGCCAACGCCTCCCTGGGCATCAACGGCAGCGTGCTCAACAATGTGAACGCTTCGCCTAAGATGATGACCGACGAATATATTAATAAGGTAAAGGTCATCGCCAACATCCTCCGTCCTTACGGCATCCGAGTATATCTCAGCATCAACTTCGCCTCGCCTATGGCACTTGGCTATACCAAGACCGCCGATCCGCTCGACAAGAAGGTGCAGCAGTGGTGGCAGAAAAAAGCCAAGGAGATATACCAAGCCATCCCAGACTTCGGCGGTTTCCTTGTCAAGGCTAACTCCGAGGGACAACCTGGTCCTGGCGACTACCATCGCACCCATGCCGATGGTGCCAACATGCTTGCCGATGCCTTGAAGCCATACGGTGGCACGGTGATTTGGCGTAGTTTTGTGTATGGTGCCAACCACAAGGGTGAGGACAGAGTGAAGCAAGCCGTCAGCGAGTTCAAGAACCTCGATGGCAAGTTCCACAACAATGTGATTCTGCAATCCAAGAACGGTCCGCTCGACTTCCAGCCACGTGAACCATACGCCCCTATCTTCGACAACATCCATCAAACTCCGCAGATTGCAGAGCTCCAGATTACCCAGGAATACCTTGGGCAGTCGAAGCATCTCACCTATCTCGCCCCAATGTGGAAGGAGTTCTTCGAGTTTGTGAATCCACAGAAGTTGGTGGGCATTGCTGGCGTAGCCAATATCGGCGACGATGCCAACTGGTGCGGTCATCCATTCTCACAAGCCAACTGGTATGCCTTCGGTCGTTTGGCATGGAATCCTTCGATTTCATCGGAGGAAATCGCCCACGAATGGCTCGTACAGACCTACGGATGCGACAACGAGAAATTCACCAAACCTGTGGAAATGATGATGATGACCTCTCGTGAGGCTTGCGTCAACTATATGATGCCTCTCGGACTGCACCATATCTTCAAGTTCGACCACCACTATGGTCCTGAGCCAGACGGCTTCAAGGCAGAGTATCCTATCGAATGGTGCCCTGTATACTATCACAAGGCAGATGCCAACGGCGTAGGTTTCGACCGCTCCAGCAAGGGCACGGATGCCGTAGGTCAGTATCCAGAGCCATATCGCAGCCAGTACGACAACATCGAGACTTGCCCTGAGGAATATCTCCTTTGGTTCCACCATGTGCCATGGACTTACAAGATGAACTCGGGCAGCACCCTTTGGCAAGAGCTTTGCATGAAGTACAACCAGGGTGTAGCCATGGTAGAGGTATACCGTGACTTCTGGCACACCTCTGCCAAGCAATACATGAAGGGACATGAGCAGGAATGGCAGCATACCGACTCCTTGCTCAACGTGCAACTCGACAATGCCAAGGAGTGGCGCAGTGTTTGTCTCAAGTATTTTCAGAACTTTTCTAAAATGAAAATTGAGGAATAAGAGCAAAAG
This sequence comes from Bacteroidaceae bacterium, assembly GCA_963660215.1. Lineage (GTDB taxonomy): Bacteria > Bacteroidota > Bacteroidia > Bacteroidales > Bacteroidaceae > Prevotella. The sequence continues at coordinate 10,002 of CAVKXW010000049.1, forward strand.
AAGTTGAATCCATTATAGACTGAATAATTATGTATTATACTTCCTACCCGAATGTAACCCGAATGAGACCCGAATGTACCCCGAATGTGTCTCGAATGAGAAAAAGCATCATTTTGGCGCTCCTTGCATTTTTATACTGCATAACCATGCAAGCAGGAGTAAAATTACAAAAGCAAGGCACTGCCACCCAGCTCGTGGTGAATGGCAAGCCTATGCTTCTCTTGGCTGGCGAACTGAGCAATTCTGCCGCCACCAATCCCAAAGACATCACCTTCGCTTTGAAGGAAGTAAAAAATAGCGGAGCTAACGCTGTCTTTGTGCCAGCCTACTGGGAATTCATAGAACCATCTGAAGGGAAATATGACTTTGCCCTTGTAGATAGCGTCATCTCGAACGCTCGCAAACGAGAGATGAAAGTCATCTTTCTCTGGTTTGGAGCCTGGAAGAACTCGATGAGCTGCTATGCCCCACAATGGGTGAAGGAAAACACCAAGCGTTTTCCTCGTGCCTGCACAGAGAATGGCAAGCCGCTCGAAATCGGTTCTGCCTTCAGCGACAACCTCTTGCAAGCCGACAAGCGAGCCTTCTGCGAGCTGATGAAGCATATCAAGGCGGTGGATGAGCAGGAGAACATCGTAGTGATGGTGCAAGTGGAGAACGAAATTGGTATGCTCGAATCCGCCCGCGACCATTCGCCCCTGGCAGAGAAAGCTTACAAGCTGCCTGTTCCTACGCCATTGCTGAAAGCCTTGAAGCTCAACAAGAAGGGCACTTGGGCTGAGGTATTCGGCACAGACTGCTATGCCGACGAGAAGTTCCAAGCTTATTACTATGCCAAATACGTAGAGCAGTTAGCCTCGGCAGGCAAAGCCATCTACAACATCCCGATGTATGTGAACGCTGCGATGAACAGTCGTGGTCGCAAGCCTGGCGAATATCCTTCGGCAGGACCTTTGGTACACCTTATTAATATATGGAAGTGCGCAGCCCCTAGCATCGACATCTTTGCGCCCGACATCTACGACACTGGCTACAAGGATTGGGTGGCGAAATACAAGCGACCAGACAACCCATTCTTTACACCAGAAGTGAAGTGCGACATGAACAGCGGCGTAAAGGCATACTATACTTTCGGCGAGACCGATGCCATCAGCTTCAGTCCTTTCGCCCTCGACCAAGCCGACCTCAAGGCTAGAAAGCAAATAAGAAGCAGTTACTACATTCTCAACCAGCTTTCTCCTATCCTCTTGCAACACCAAGGCAAGGACAACAACTGGGGACTGCTCTTCGACCAAGAGGACAAGGAACGTATCATAGAGGACGGCGACATCGTCCTCACTTGCCGCCACTACTTCACCTTGCCATGGGATCCTCGTGCCACGGATGGCAGCAGGTGGCCAGAAGGCGGTGGTCTTATCCAGAAGATTGCCAAGAACGAATATCTCATAGCTGGCAATGGCATCGTCGTGGTGTTCCAAAGCAAGACCGAGAAGCAGCAAGCCGAAGAAAAGAAGCTCGGCGAAGATGGTTTCGTAGACAATGGCAACGATGCAGACAAGGTCAAGACAGCAGCAAGCCAAAAGACAGCGAGTCGATTCAAGGGCAAGCGCATCGGATTGAGCTATGTAGACCAAGTAGAGATAGACGAAGCTGGCAACTTGAAGTTCATCCGCCGAGACAATGGCGACCAAGACCACCAAGGCCGCCATGCCCGCATCTCTTGTGGAGAGAACAAAATATTGCACGTCAAAGTATACGAATACTAAATACCCACAAAGCAAAATGGGCATTTTTACACCCATTCATCATAAAGGGGGATATGTCGTTGCATATCCCCTTTTTTTATGTCTATATATTAGCTTTTGTCACAATATGAGACAAAAATAAACACTGATGAAACATCTGTTAACTATACTTATGAAATAAAAACCTATCTTTGCAGCAGAAAATCAATTAACAACCAAAAATCAAAAACCAATTAATCATGAAACATGCAGGTTATGCTATCAAGTACCTGTCTTTACTTTTTGTGATGCTATTGTTCCCATACGGGGGAGCATTTGCTCAGAATGGTAATGTAAAAGGTACAGTTGTTGCAGACGATGGTCCAATCATCGGAGCAACAGTTCGCGTGAAAGGTTCGCCTAACTTGGCGACAGTTACTGACCTTGATGGTAACTTCGCCTTGAAGGCACCTAAAGGTGCTACTCTCATCATCTCTTATCTAGGTTATAAAGATAAGGAGATAAAGATTGTGGGCAATGCACCTATCGATGTAACAATGGAGTCAGATACGAAAGCATTGAACGAGGTTGTTGTAGTAGGTTATGGTACCATGCGAAAGTCAGACTTGACCGGTGCCGTAACTCAAGTAGACAACAAAGCTTTTGAGAAATCTGTAACAACCAGTATCGATCAGGTGCTCCAGGGTCGTGCAGCAGGTGTGCAGATCCAGGCAAACACCGGTACCCCTGGTGGTAGTAGCACCATCCGTATCCGTGGTACGAACTCTCTGAACGCAACATCACAGCCTATCTTCGTTATCGATGGTGTCATCATCGACTCTGATGGTTCCGACAACGGAAACTCCAACCCATTGTCAGGCATCAACCCTAGCGACATTTTGACCATGGACATCTTGAAGGATGCCTCCGCTACTGCTATCTATGGTTCGCGTGCGTCTAATGGTGTCATCATGATCACCACCAAGCGCGGTCAGAATGGCGAAGCACAGATTACCTACGACGGATACGTAGGTTGGCAGGCCATGCCTAAGAAGCTCGACGTGATGAACCTACAGCAGTATGCCGAGCATTACAATGCCATCAGTGATGCCAAGATCAAGTCTGCATCCAGCAGTTGGCTGCGCCCAGACCTTCTCGGCGAGGGAACAGACTGGCAAGACGAATTGTTTAACACTGCCTTTATGACCAACCATAGCCTCTCTATGTCAGGTGGCAATGGCAGGACTACCTATGCCATCTCAGCAGGTTACCTCAACCAGGATGGTATCGGTCTCCATACAGGATTCAAGCGCCAGACTCTTCGTGGCAACATTGACACAGAACTGAAGAAATGGCTCAAGGGCGGCATCTCATTCTCTCTCTCCGACTCTAAGCAGGAAATGGAGAAAAACTGGGACATCATCATGACAGCCTTGAAGTCACAACCATCTGTAGCAGTACGCAACCCAAGCGGAGGTTATGATGGCCCAGACGATCAGTGGATGCCAGACAATGCCGTGGCTCTTGCCGAAATCAAGACCAACTATGCCAAGCGTCTCAACTTCCGCATCAACTCTTATCTGGAGGCAACTCTCTTGAAGGGATTGACTTTCAAGACCGAGATTTCCACCGACTACAATCTAAACAAGACGAAGACATATCAGCCAGACTATAAGTTTGGTGTACGCGAGAGTACCCAGCGCGACGGTGCTTGGTACAAGAACGACACCAAGTACTGGTCATGGCGCAACATCTTGACCTATAACGGAACCATCGCCGAGAAACACAACATCAACGTGATGGCAGGTCAGGAAATGAGTGAAAGCTACTGGGAGAATTTTGCTGTAAGCAATTCTGGTTACCTATCCAACTCAGTAACCGACATCATCGCCGGTGAGACCACAGGTGCCAACATCAACTTGACACAGGGTAACCAAGATGGCTACAAACTCTTCTCTTACTTCGGACGTGCCCTCTACAACTACGCAGACCGCTATCTCTTGACAGCCACCTTGCGTTGCGACGGTTCCAACAAGTTTGCCGAGGGTCATCGTTGGGGTTGGTTCCCATCAGCAGCCTTCGCATGGCGTGCCAGCCAGGAAAACTTCCTCAAGGACAACAAGGTCATCAACAACCTGAAGCTTCGCTTGGGTTGGGGTGCCACTGGTAACCAGAACGTACAGCAGTGGGCATACGCTGCCATGCTGAAGAACTACACCACATCATGGGGCGTAGGTGTGATGAACGCCAACAATGCCAACCCAGAATTGAAGTGGGAGACCACCTACTCTACCAACGTAGGTTTCGACCTCTCTCTCTTCAACAGCCGTATCGACATCGTGTTCGACTGGTACTATAAGAAGACCAACGACCTCTTGATGATGCTAGACCTTCCAGCCTTCATCGGCTCTGGTACAGGTTCTAAGTATGGTACAGCATCCAACCCATGGGGTAACGTAGGTAGCTTGGAGAACAAGGGTATCGAGTTTACCATCAATACAGTAAACGTAGAGAACAAGAACTTCTCTTGGCATTCCAACATCGTATTCTCACTGAACCGCAACAAGGTAAAGTCTCTCGACACAGAGACAGGTACATTGCCACAAACCGTACAGATTGGTTCAGAGACAGCTACCGTTACCAACACCGTAGTTGGCCATCCTATCGGCCAGTTCTGGGGATATAAGGTCATCGGTCGTTTCGATAAGCCAGAGGACTTCTGGTACAAGGATGCCCAGGGCAACGTAAAGGCAGTGGCCCTTCCTGAGGGTGCCAAGATTGCAGACAGTCCAACCGCAGGTGGTGTCTTCATCGGCGACTACATCTATGAGGATATCAATGGTGATGGTGTCATCGACAATAATGACCAGACCTTCATAGGCAACCCTGAGCCTAAGTTTACCTTCGGTTTTGGCAATACATTCTCTTACAAAGGCTTCGATTTGAGTCTCCAGTTCAGCGGTTCATACGGTAACAAGATCATGAACTATGGTCGCCGTTTCTTGGAAATCACAGGCTCAACAGCCAACCAATTAACTACCGTTATGGATTATGCCCGCTTGGCTAAGTATGACGAGAATGGTCCAGACGACTACCGCAACTACTACGTGGTCAACACAGGTAGCATCATGCCTCGTCTCTCTACCGAGAGTGGTGTCAACAAGAACAATCGTGTGAGCGACGCATACGTAGAGGATGGTTCTTACATCCGTTTGCAGAACGTGGCACTCAGCTACACCTTGCCTCGCAAGTGGCTCAGCCATACATTCCTGACCAACGTCAAGTTGTATTGCAATGTACAGAACGTGTTCACCATCACCAAGTACGACGGCTTCGACCCAGAAGTAGGTTCTATGCGTGGCAACGCATTGCTTAACGGTGTAGACTACAGCCGTTACCCATCACCACGCATCTATACTTTCGGTTTAAACGTGCAGTTCTAATTCAACCATTTCTAAAGAATAAGAGAACATGAAAACAAACATCATAAAATATACATTGGCACTAGCGGGAATCCTATCATTCTCCAGCTGCGCCAACGACTTCCTTGACCAGAAGAATACCTACCAGATTTCGCAGGACAACTTCTTCGACAGCGACAAGGCAGTATCGCAGGCGGTCATGCCACTCTACAGCTATGTATGGTACGACTTCAACGATAAGTTCTACTATGGTATGGGCGATGGTCGCGCCAACAACATCACAGCCCAGTACTCTGACTATATTTATCCATATACCAACTTCACAGAGACGGGTCTTTCCACTGGTCTTACCGAGGCCTGGGGCGCACTTTACTCAGTGGTGGCACAGAGCAACAACACCATCAACAACATAGCCAACAACTCCACCTCCAACGTAAGCGAGAGCGCCAAGAGACAAGGTATCGCCGAGGCTCGTTTCATGCGTGGTTTGGCTTACTGGTACATCAGCTCCTTGTGGGGATGCGCTGTCATCTACGAGAACACACAGGACTTGGTGAACAACTATGTGGTTAGCCCAAGCCCAGCAGTCGACGGCATAGAGTTCGCCATCCGTGACATGGAGTATGCTGCAGTCAACCTGCCTTCAGCCTCTCCTGCCACAGGTCGTGTCAACAAGTATGCAGCCTATGGTATGTTGAGCCGATTCTACCTCTCCATGGCAGGTCTTACCACAAGCGGACGTTACGACGGCACCAATGTGGCTACCGACGTAAACCGTGGCTCGCGCAACGAGTATTACCTCGACGCAGCCAAGAAGGCAGCAGCCATCTGTATCGAGCAGGGACCTTACAAGCTCACCGACACTTACGCAGAGCTGTTTGCAGCCTCAACCTTCAACAATAACAGCGAGAGCGTCTTCCAGTTGCAGTTCCAGGCAGGTGCCGAGGGCGGTATGGCACAGTCCATGACCCGATTCCTCGCATGGAGCACCACCGTGAACCAGGGTAACTCTTGGGGTGGTTCCACCTACTGCTCTTACGACCTTTGGGAGGAGTTCAAGGAGTATGAGGATGCTAACCTTGGTACAACCATCGACGATGCCATCCGCCGTCACAACTGCGTAGCTTCCCAGGGCGAGATTTACCCTGAGCTTTCCGCCAACCCAGAGAAGCCATATATCTATGGTGAGACCGAGAATCCTGGTCAGCAGGGAGCCAACATCAAGAAGTATGTGGTAGGTACCAACGCCGTAAACGGTTTCTCCGTCAACAACAACTCTGGTATCAATACCTATATGATGCGATTGGCAGAGGTTTACCTCAACTATGCAGAGGCTACCCTCGGCAACAATGCCAAGACTACCGATGCCACAGCCTTGGCATACATCAATGCACTCCGCACCCGTGCCGGAGTACCAACCAAGAGCAGTCTCACCTACGAGGATATTCGTCATGAGTATCGTGTGGAAACAGCCTTCGAGGGCTTGTACTGGTTCTTCCTCGTTCGCCGTGGTTACTACCAGCAGCAGGAGATCGTAAACTATGTGAACCATCAGTATCGCAATGCCAGCTACTTCAAGCAGTCTACCAAGGTATACGAGTTGAGCGAAGACTATGCTGCACCTGGTCCTAGCGTAGCCACAGCTACCGCCAAGAACCTGACCCTGCCTATCGCCGATACCGACCAGACCAAGAACCCACTCTTGAAGCCAGATGCCAGTGGCAACATCGCTACCGTGGCTTATGAGTTTGGCGAGCGTGAGGTGCAAGACACCGATTTGTTCAAATAACAGGCTGATACCTGTAATAACTAATCTTTAATACATAGAGAATTATGAAAACAATGAAATATCTCTGGACATTGTGCCTCGCACTGGCTGCCCTCACCTTCACAGCGTGCAGCGACGATGACAACGGCGGCAGCTCGGCACAGATGCAGATTAACAAGATATACTTAGAGAATGTGGACGACGAGGTGAACCAGGATCGCCCTGTGGAGTTTGCCCGTCTCGGACAGTTGCTCCGCATCGAGGGTTCAGGCTTCAGCGGACTGAAGAAAATCTACGTGAATGGCTACGAGACTTACTTCAACAACGCCATGATGACCGACAACAACGTATGGGTAACGCTCAACTCTGCTACCCCTGTGGACAAGGCAGACCCTGACGTACGAAATACCATCGTGTTCTACAAGAGCGACAGCAACCAGTTGGTCTACGAATTCACCATCCGTGCCGCAGCTCCTAGCGTAACAAGCGTGGACAACACCTTGCCTAAGGCAGGCGAGACTGTTACCGTATATGGTGCCAACCTACAGGAGACCACTTCTGTCATTCTGCCAGACGGCACAGAAATCACAAGCGGCATCACTAGCGACGAGGATGGCAAATGGTATAGCTTCACCGTTCCATCGTCTGCAGACCTCACAAAATCTGGTTCTGTCACCAGCGTAGGTGCCAACGGTACAGCAAAGACTCCTACTTACTTCAATGACTTCGGCAACTACATCACCGACTTCGACAACAACGGTGGTCTCGGCAGTTGGAGCGCCACATACGGCACAGACGACCTCGTAGACGACCCTCTGAACACTGGTCGCGGCAAGGTGGCTCTTTTAGCCCCAATGTCAGCACTCAACGCCGGCGGTCTTGACGCAGGTGCCAACGGCAAGTATTGGGCTACAGCAGGCAACGGCAACGCTGATGATGACTGGAGTCGCATGTACGCCACCATTCCAGCAGAGACCAAGGCTTCAGACCTCGCCATCCAGTTCGACATCTACTGTCCAGAACCATGGGACTTGACAGGCCAGCTTGAGATTTCTCTTCAGAACAACCTCTCCAACTATGGCTGGGGCTCAGGTTGCACCAAGTTTAGCGACGAGTACACCAATACCGCTAGCGTATGGGTACCTTGGCTCAACGAAGAGGATGGCTCTCACAAGGCATGGAGCACAGGCGAGCGTTGGCAGACCATCACCATCCCAATGACGGCATTTGGCAACTACGACCCTACGGAAGCCCCTGACGTAACCTTCCAAAAGATTGTGGAAGACCGAAACGGTGGTTCTTACAGAAACTTCCTCGTGTTCCTTGCCAACAGCGACATCGAGTTCTCCAAGGAGCTCACCTACAAGGCAAGCACCTTCAACCAGAAGATTTATGTAGACAACTTCCGTGTTGTCAGCACAAAGTCTATCACCGTGAAGGACTTCAACGATGGTGACACAGCTACAGAATAATAACCCTTAAATGTAAATTCATGATGAAAATCAATAAGATATTCATACCAGTAGTAGCATCAGCGATGCTACTCACTGGTTGCGACGACCAGCTCATGCAGTGGGGCAAGCCAGCGGACCACGCCGACGTAACCAAGGCTGAGATTCCTCTCGCAGTAAAGGAGGTTATCGCCAACTATGACAACATCAAGGACTATGCCCAACAGTATACCCCTAACATGCTCATCGGTATCGGCATGGGTGCCGACATGTATGTTAACAATGAAAATGGCGAAGGTGACTTGGCAAATGCCAACTACCAGCTCTTCACCCCAGGCAACGCCATGAAGAACGATGCCATCATGGGCAACAGCGGTGCCTTGAACTTCAATACCGTAGACAAGCTCATCGATGCCCTCGGCGACAACATGAAGCTCTATGGCCACAACTTCTTCTGGCATACCCAGCAGAACCAGACCTATCTGAAGTCTCTCATCGCTCCTACCCTCGTGGTAGAGGCCGACGGTGAAATCGCCAACGTACTGACTGGCGACGCCAACAACTTCAATGGCGGAACCACTGGTGGTTGGGGCTCATGGGGTAGCAACAAAGAAAGTAGCGAGATTGTAGAAGGTGCAGGACAGGACGGAAGCGCAGCCCTCGTATTGAAGAACAAGGGCGATGGCAACAACTGGGAAGCACAGTGCGCTTATACATTCAATGAATATCTGGAAATGAACAAGACTTACGTCATCAAGTTCAAGGCTAAGTCTTCCTCACCTTCAGGTGTCATCCAGTTCCAATACCAGAATAGTAAGACTTACGGTTCACAAGGTGCTTACAACGACTTCAGCGTAGGCACATCTTGGCAAACTTTCCAATATGAGTTCCAAGTAGCCTACGAGGATGTAGACCGCATCATCCTCAACTTCGGTAAGGTAGGAGCTACCTACACCATCGACGACATCGAGTTCGGACTCAAGCAGGAAGACCCTATGGAGAACGTCCTAGCAGGCGATGACTCAGACTTCGAGGGCGGAACCAGCGGAGGTTGGGGCTCTTGGGGTAGCAACAAGGAAGATGCCAGCGTAGAAGAAGGCGTAGGTTACAACAACAGCAAGGCTCTCGTGTTGAAGAACAAAGGCGACGGCAACAGTTGGGAAGCACAGTGCGCTTATACATTCGAGCAAGCTCTGCAGAAAGACAAGAAGTACATCATCCAGTTCTACGCCAAGTCTTCGACTTCAGCAGGAGATTTGCAGTTCCAATATCAGAACAGTAAGACTTACGGTTCACAGGGTGGCTACAACTCCTTTGCCGTTGGCAAAGATTGGATCAAGTGCGAGTTTACCTTCACCCCTAATTACGAGGATGCCGACCGTATCATCATCAACTTCGGTAAGGTAGGTGGAACCTATTATATCGACAACGTGAAGTTTGGTCTTGCAAAAGACCAGAGCGCAGCCGTTAGAGGCATCCAGTATGCACAGGCAAGAAAGGCTACACGTGCTAGCCGCAAATACTACGTGCCAAAGACTGCCGAAGAGAAGCAGGCTGCTCTTGAAGGAGCCATGGAGGCATGGGTTAGCGGAGTAGCAAACCACTTGGCAGAGAAGAATGTAGTACCTTACGGATATGATGTCATCAACGAGCCTATCGACGACGGTAGCAACAAGGTTCGTGGTATCGACGAAGGCATCTTCGGCGGCACTTGGACTGATGACGATGGCAACACACAGTATGATAAGGCACCAGAGGAAACAGAGGCTGACGGCTTGACCCTCAACTGGGGCAGCAACCACTGGTACTGGGGCTACTACGTGAAGGATTACCCAGTGAAGGCATTCCAGCTCGCTCGCAAGTACTTGCCAGCAGACACCAAACTCTTCGTCAACGACTACAACCTGGAGACTTCCCCAGAGAAGCTTGCAGCCCTCGTGAAGTTCGTACAGGACATCGACACAAAGAATGGCTCTCCTATCGTAGATGGTATCGGTACTCAGATGCACGTTACCCTCTCTTGCAGCAACGACGAGACCAAGAACGCCGAGAACATCGCAGCCCTCAAGGCTCAGGTAGACGCTATGTTCAAGACGATGGCAGCCACAGGCAAGTGGGTACGTGTTACCGAGCTCGACCTCTCCGTAGGCACAGGTTCACCTTCTGCACAGCAGTATAAGGCACAGAGCGATGCTTACCGCATGATCGTGGAAAGCTACAAGGAGAACGTTCCTGCTGCTCAGCAGAGCGGTATCACCGCATGGAGCTTGTCTGACAACGAGGCTGAGCACGAGTACTGGCTCAACGGTCAGGTGCCAAACCTCTTCGACAAGGAGTACAAGCGCAAGTGGGCTTACAAGGGCTTCTGCGACGGTATCGCAGGCGAAGACCTCGGCTTGAAGTTTGGCGGCGAGGAATACAAGGCTTACTACGAGAAGAACAATGTTTCCTCCGACGTGAAGCAGTAAAAACAAAACTATGAGATTCTAAGTTTTAGATTTCATACATATCCTATTGCATAGGGCGGTGCACCCACAGAGGTGCACCGCCCTAAAT
>CAVKXW010000050.1:0-20897 GCA_963660215.1 Bacteroidaceae bacterium
AGTCATCCCCATTTCTGAACTCATTGCTTTCAAACTTCTCTTCTGTACCGTTGCGGAAGAGTTTTGCCTCGAAGTTGATGGCTGCATTCTTGATTTCACGTGCCTTACCATTGATTGTTGCTTTGATGGTCAGCATGTTACTATCATAGAATATGTCAAACTTTGGCTCGCCAATCGTCTCTATCCACTCACCCTTTACATCACTTCCACCAAAGGACAAGAAATCAACAGAGGATTTTCCGTTCTCATTCTTCACGATGGTAGAATTGCTTTGAGAAACAAGTGTACCGAAGGCATCGGCAAGAGCCTGAATCTTGGCACGTTCGAGGGCTGTACGCTTACCTTCTTCCAACGAAATATTGTCGGGAACATGGTAAGTGTATTCTCCATGAACCTTCTCGATCTTTTGCGCAGATATAGAGAGGAGGCTCATGAGTGTGAATAGGAGGAAAACACAGCGTAATCTCATTTTACCATCCAAGCAATTTGTCTAAGTCCTTGTGCAACTTATCGCCTTTCTTTTCTAAGTCTTCACGTACAATCTTCTTGGCAGCTTCCTTTGCCATATCGCTATTGTATGCAATGCGGACAAGCACTTCTTTGTTCTTATTGGGAAGTGTACGATATACCTCCATTACAGGAATGGTTCTACCAATGCTCTGTGAGATAAGATTCTTGCTTGCCATGATGCTTTGGGTAACGGATGCTGCTTGCTCTTGGGAAAGTTGCTTATTGGCAACAGTATTTTCTACAAGGGCTGTTACTTCTGTCTGGATTTGCCCTGCAAGGTTCTGCTTGGCGAGTTCCAATGCTTGCATCTTGGCAGCATCGTAGTTCTCACCAATGCTCATGGCTTCTCCCATAATGTACTTAGGAAACATGTTGTCATCATATTCGTATGACATCATGTAGGCTTTGTCCAACTGCTTTTCGATAGGAAGTGCTCCTGGTGTAGTAGTCCATCCCTCCTTGCTCAACTTCTTAGCTTCTTTTCTTGCTACTTTTGTAGCTTTTTGAGTAAGCTCAGATTTTGATGATTTCATGAGCTCTTTGCGCTCTTTGGCTTGCTCCTTTGAGATTTGAGCGAAAGACGGAGCTGCGTACATCGTCAAGAATAGGACGCATAAAATACCAACTGCTTTCATTGTCTTTAATGTCCAAACAAGCCAACGACTCCCTGATTGGCAGTTAATATTATGTTTCTTGGATATACAGAAATGAAAACGTGGAGCCAGCCTGCTGCTCGTTCCACTGGTTAAGGCCTTCGCATTGCCCTGTCTGTCGAAACGAGCAACGCCGAAAGCCCCACGCCGATGTAAGTATATAGTTCTCCCTCCCTACCAACGAACGCAGATACGTCCGAAGCCAAAGAGGGCTGTATATAATACATCCCATAGGGCGTCCCCATTGCTTTGTTTTTAACAGACAGTTGAAGTTGCGAAGTTCTAACCAGTCAAAACCAAAGCGTCAGTTACGCCTTTATTTATGTATATGTACCCCAACCTAAGCCCATTCGAGGCTTTCGGCAGGATTACGGTTGCAAAGATAGTGATTATTTCTGAATGTTGTATCAAAAAAGTGGAGAATTTTTCAAAAAAAGTTATGTGTTTCTCTGTTATTAGCTGCAAGATTGTATTTGTTTTTCCCAATTATCTGCCCAAAAATGAATTTATCTGCCTCATTTGATGCAAAAATGAGGCAGATAAATAGGAAATGAGGCAGATAATTCCTAAAATGAAGCTAGAATTGCTGAGCCTATACTAGCTGCTTGATAGTATTTCTTACCCTTTCTGCTGAAGTAACGAGCGAGTTGGATTCGTCGGCGCCTTTGGCTCCCATATATACCTCATGATTGTAATGTTTCATCTGGCTAGGCACGCTAACCCTGGCAGAAAAATGATATTCGTGGATGCCTGTGGAAGCGTATATCTGTCGGATATTCTCCTCATTCACACCGCTTCCTGCAAGGAGGGTGATTCTGCCTTCTGATTTCTTTTGTAATTCGGCTAATAAGCTGGTGCCGTCTATCGCCTTGGGCTGTTGCCCAGAGGTAAGGATGCGGTCGCAACCTAGGGAGATGATGTCCTCTAGGGCTTTCATTGGGGCAGCGGTACGGTCGAAGGCACGGTGGAAGGTGACGGACATCGGGTTCAGAACCTTGCTGGATGCTGACCAGCCGCGGGCATCTCCTTTCGCCAATTCGATAAGCCTTCTGCTTGCCTCCATATCTACCTCGCCATCAGGAGTGAGGCATCCGAAAACTACGCCATCTACCCCCAATTCTCGGCATAGGCGAATATCCTCCTCTATGCGTTCCAATTCTAGAGGTGTATAGAGAAAGTCACCGCCACGGGGACGGATGATTACATGTAGCTTGGTCTTCGTCAAAACCTTGCGAGCTACCTTTATCTCGCCATACGATGGGGTAGTGCCACCCTCCGGGATGCCAGCGCAAAGTTCCACTCGGTCGGCTCCGCCCTCTTGTGCCGCCAAGCAACTCTCCACGCTGTTGGCACATATCTCAAACTGAAAGTCTTGTCTATCCATTGTCGTACTCTTTGTAATTCTCCTGCAAAGATAATATATTTATCTAGAATCAGGCGTGAGTTTGAGAAAAAAACAGTATATTTGCAATCAAATTAGATTCTATATAGAAATTAAAACGAATAACAATGAGAAAGAATATTACTTCTCTTTTGACCTTGCTCTTCGCTTTCTTCCTGACGGCGCAGGCAAGTGGTGCGTCTGTAAAGATGGAAACCAGTGAGCATTTCATTGCCGATGATGGGTATCGGACAAAGGTGGAGAATGCCTTCAAGAAGAAGATAGACTTGGTGGGCAAACAGTTTTATGACCAAAAGATGCTGAAGAAGCAGAAGGTTGCTAGTGATGAGGCTGAGGCTTTACGGTTTCTCTATGCCTACATGCCATTGGCTGATGTCACTGATTATCCTACTGCATTCTTCCTGCAAAACGTACGTACGAGTTTCGAGGCTCGCAAGGAGATGTCTTGGGGAAAGAACGTGCCAGAGTTGCTCTTCCGCCATTTCGTGCTTCCGATACGTGTGAACAATGAGAATCTGGACGATTCTAGACAAGTGTTCTATCAGGAACTGAAAGAGCGAGTGAGAGGGATGAGCATGAAGGATGCCATCTTGGAGGTTAATCACTGGTGCCATGAGCGAGTGACTTATCAGCCTTCAGATGGACGCACCTCAGCACCTCTTGCCACCATTCGCTCGGCATACGGACGTTGTGGTGAGGAGAGTACCTTTACGGTGGCGGCATTGAGAGCGATAGGCATTCCTGCTCGTCAGGTTTATACCCCTCGCTGGGCTCATACCGACGACAACCATGCCTGGGTGGAGGCTTGGGCTGATGGCAAATGGTATTTCCTGGGGGCTTGCGAGCCTGAGGCTGTGCTCAATCTCGCATGGTTTAATGCGCCAGCCTCTCGTGCGATGTTGATGCACACCAAGGCCTTTGGAGATTATAATGGCCCCGAGGAGGTGATGCTCCGTACCTCCAACTATACAGAAATCAATCTGATAGATAACTATGGCTCTTCGGCTCGCATCGACTTCTCTGTAGTGGATGAGCAGGGGCAACCTGTAGATGGTGCAAGGGTGGATTTCAAGATATACAACTATGCTGAGTTTTGCAGTGTGGTAACGAAGTATACCGGTGCAGATGGCAAGACATTCCTCTCTGCTGGCAAGGGCGACATGATGGTTTGGGCATCGAAGAAGGGCAAATATGGCTTTGCCAAGGCTTCTTTTGGCACAGACCAGAAGATAGTGATTCGCCTCAGTCATGAGGTGGCGACGGCTCAGGCTTCTGCTCAGGGGGCTTTTTACCGTGATTCGTTTGATATCATCCCGCCAGTAGAACGAGCTAATGTTCCTTTCGTATCTCCTGCCGAGAGAGAGAAGAACTTGCAGCGTTTTGCCTACGAGGATTCTATCCGCCATGCTTATCTCGCCACATTTTATACGAAGCAGACTGCCTTGCAAGCCTTGATGGACCAAGGACTTGCTGTGGGAGCGGAAGCAGCAGACAATGGTCTTTCGCCGAATACACAGAAGATGGTGGATTTCTTGGTGGCATCCAGTGGAAATCATGCTGTGATTCTAGACTTCTTGGTGAGACACAAGTCAAACCTAGATAGGGCTATTGCCTTATTGGGTACGTTGAGCGCCAAGGATTTGCGCGATATGCAGATGGGTATTCTGGAGGACAACTTCAATGCGGAAAGCGACCAACTGTCGCCTCGTGTGGAAAATGAGATGATCATCTCTCCGTTCAAGCAATTCTTTGAGAAGGCTTTTGAAAGTAAGTCTCTGGCTTTTAAGAACAATCCTGCCCTGTTGGTGAAATGGGTGGGGGAGAATATCCGTATCAATCCCGACAAGAAGGCTCTTCAGATAGCGCAAACTCCTATCGGCGTATGGAAGTCTCGCCTGACGGATGAACGTTCTCGCAAGGTGTTCTTTGTGGATGTTGCCAGAAGCCTTGGCATCGAGGCTCAGGTGGATGCTGTGACCAAGAAGACGCAATATAAGCAAGATGGAGAGTGGATAGATGTAGAATTTGACAGCCCTGAAGCGATGGCTGCCAAAGGGAATGATGTGGCTGAGATGAAGGATGTTAAGGCTTCTCCAAAAGGCATCCTCAAGTTGGAATATCAGGATAATGGTATGGTGGATGATCCTAAGTATTATAGCCATTTCTCGCTTACCCGCATCAATCCCGATGGCTCTACTTCGCTCTTGGAATATCCAGAGGAGGGCATCACATGGAGCAATACCTTTAAGAATGGGGTCGAATTGGATGAAGGTGACTATGCCTTGGTATCGGGCACTCGTCTCGCCAATGGTGGAGTGTTGTCAGAAATGCAAATGTTTCATGTGAAACATCATGAAACGACCGTCGTTGGTATGTATTTGCGTACTTCTTCTACCGAGGTAACTGTGATTGGCAACTTCGATTCTGAGTCGAAGTTTAAGTTGCTGGATGCCAAGCAGATGATGGGCGTGTCGGATGTGGATAGCGATGGTAAGGCTGGGCAAGAGGTGAGCCTTTTGAGCCAAACGGGGCGTGGCTATTTCATTACTGGTTTGATAGGTGTAGGGCAGGAGCCTACCAATCATGCCTTGAAGGATATTGCCAAGGTGTCTGGTGTCTTTGAGAAATGGAATCGCCCGATTGTTCTCTTGTTCGAGGACGAGGCTTCTGCGGCTAAGTTCCGTATCTCGGAGTTCCCTGGTTTGCCTAAGAACATCATCTTTGGAATAGACAAGAACGGGGCTATCCGTAGGCAAATCGTTGAAAATATGAAACTTACGAATGCTACTCAACTTCCGATATTTACGATTTCCGATACCTTCAATCGGATGGTATTTATCTCGCAAGGATATACGATTGGGCTCGGAGAACAGTTGGAGACTGTTATCAAGAAGTTGTAATGCTCAAAAGTTGATTATATACTAAAAAGGAGTTTTCCAATCGGAAAACTCCTTTTTTTTGTATGATTCGTTTAGTGTGCCTCCAGCCAGTTCTTGCCCCAGCCTGCATCAGCCACGAGTGGCACGCTGAGGTGGTAGGCGTTCTGCATCTCTTCCTTCACGATGCGCTCCACCTGCTCCTTTTCCTCAGGATAGACGGAGAAGTTGAGCTCGTCGTGTACCTGGATGATCATCTTGCTCTTGATGCCCTCAGCCTTGAAGCGGTTGAAGATGCGCACCATCGCAACCTTGATGATGTCTGCCTCCGAGCCTTGGATTGGGGCATTGATGGCGTTGCGCTCGGCGAAACCTCGTACCGTGCCGTTTCGGCTATTGATGTCTGGCAGGTAGCGGCGGCGGTGGAAGATGGTTTCGGCGTAGCCTTTCTCGCGTGCCATCTCCTTCGATTTCTCCATATATGCCTGTACACCAGGGAAGGTGCGGAAGTAATCTTCGATGATTTGCTTCGCCTCCTTGTTGTCGATGTTCATGCGCTGGGCAAGTCCGAAGGTGGTGATGCCGTAGATGATGCCGAAGTTGGCGGTCTTTGCCTTCTTGCGCTGGGTATCAGTTACTTGACTGATGTCTTCGTGCCATATCTTGGCGGCGGTGGCGGCATGGATGTCGCTGCCTTCGCGGAAGGCTTCCACCATGTTTGGGTCTTGGCTCAGATGTGCCATGATGCGTAGCTCTATCTGCGAGTAGTCTGCTGAAAAGAATAGACATCCTGGCTCTGGGATGAAGCAGCGACGTATCTCCTTTCCGTCATCGTCACGTACAGGAATGTTCTGTAGATTAGGGTCGCTTGATGAGAGGCGACCGGTGGCTGTGATGGCTTGGTTGAACGAGGCATGGATGTGGCCTGTGCGAGGGTTGATGAGCTTCGGAAGGGCATCCACGTAGGTACCCAGAAGTTTCTTTAACCCTCTGTAGTTCAGTATCTCGTCGATAATCGGACTCTTGCTTCTCAACTGCTGGAGCACTTCCTCGCTCGTTACATATTGTCCTGTTCGGGTCTTCTTTGGCTTCTCCACAATCTTCATCTTGCCGAAGAGTATTTCGCCCACTTGGCGAGGAGAAGCGATGTTGAAACTCTCGCCTGCCAACTCGTAGATATGGTGCTCTATCTCATTCAGACGGTTGGTAAGATTATTGGACGTTTCCTTCAGCGTATCGGTGTCGATGCATACGCCGTTCATCTCCATGTGGGCGAGTACAGGCACGAGTGGCATCTCTACGTTCCAGAACAAGTCCTCGCAATCTATCTCCTTCAACTTCGGTTCGAGTACATTCTTCAGTCGCAGTGTGATGTCGGCATCCTCGGCAGCATACTCGTAGACTTCGGCAGGGGAGAGGTCGCGCATCGACTTTTGGTTCTTGCCCTTCGGACCGATGAGCTCTTCGATGTGAACGGTCTGGTAGTTGAGGAACACTTCTGCCAGGTAGTCCATGTTGTGATAGAGCTCTGGTTGGATGATGTAGTGGGCGAGCATCGTATCGAACATTTTTCCTGCTATCTCCACTCCGTAGTTCATCAGCACCTCGTAATCGTACTTGATGTTTTGCCCCACTTTCAAGATTTCTGGGTTCTCGTAGAGCGGTTTGAAGATGTTTACGAATTTTAAGGCTTCTTCACGATTGGCTGGGATTGCCACGTAGAAAGCCTCCTTCTCCTCGACGGCAAAGCTCAAACCAACCAATTCTGCGTCTATTGTAGCGGTAGAAGTGGTCTCTGTGTCTAGACTGAGAATTTGTTTTGTAATTAAATAGTCATAAAGTTTTTTTGCATCCTCTTCTGTTTCAATGAGTTTGTAGTTATGCGCTACCGTTTTAATGGTCTCAAAACTCGTGTTTTTTTGCTCTTCCTCACCGTCGGCTTGCTGTGCGCCAAATAAATCGAGCTCTCCTGTAGGCTTCGTTTGCACTTTTTGAGGCTTTTTAAGAACTCGGTTGGCGAACGACTTAAACTCTAGTTCGGTGAAGATTTCATCCAGTTTGGTCTGGTCAGGCTCTACCAACTTCAAGTCTTCGAAATTTTGGGTGACAGGCACGTCGGTTCTGATGGTCGCCAAGAACTTCGACATCTTGATGTCGTCGATGGCACCTTCCACCTTCTCACGGAGCTTACCTTTCACCTTGGCAGAATTTTCTATCAACCCCTCCACGCTGCCAAACTCGTTGATGAGTTTCACGGCAGTCTTCTCTCCGACACCTGAGCAACCAGGGAAGTTGTCGGCGGAGTCGCCCATCAAGGCCAAGAGGTCGATGACCTGGAGTGGGGAAGAGATGCCATACTTCTCTTCGATTTCCTGCACGCCCAGTTTCTCGTAACCACCACCATGTCGAGGGCGATACATGTAAACATTATCTCGCACCAGTTGACCATAGTCCTTGTCTGGTGTAAGCATGTAAGTCTCGATACCCTTTTCGCCAGCTTGTGTGGCAACGGTACCGATGATGTCGTCTGCCTCGAAACCATCCACCTGAAGGATAGGGATGTGGTAGGCTTCGAGAATATTCTTGATGATAGGCACCGAGAGTTTGATGTCCTCAGGCGTCTCTTCTCGCTGTGCCTTGTAGGCAGGAAAAGCTTCATGACGGAAGGTTTTGCCATGGTCGAAAGCCACCGCGATGTGGGTAGGCTTCTCCTTGGTGAGTATCTCGTTGAGGGTATTGCAGAACCCCATCACACACGACGTGTTCAAACCCTTCGAGTTGATTCGAGGGTTCTTCATAAAGGCGTAATACGACCTATAAATCAACGCATAAGCGTCTAAAAGGAACAATTTATCCATAAATAATCATTTTTATGGTGTAAAATTACTAAAAATTTGGCAGAATTCACGAATAATTGATTAATTTTGTATCAAATTTCAGAAATTAAGTAGATTTACTTTCATATAATGGACTATTTATCACTTATCAAGCAGCCTATTGAGGCAGAATTAGCAGATTTTATAGACTTATTCAACAAGTCATTGATGCACAGCGACGGACTCCTTTCGCAAGCTCTCGATCACATTCGTCAGCGTGCTGGCAAGCGTATGCGCCCAATGCTCATCTTGTTGATGGCACGTAATTTTGGCAAGGTTACCGATGTCACTCAGCATTCGGCTGTGGGACTGGAGTTGCTCCATACGGCTTCGCTTGTGCATGATGATGTGGTCGATGAGAGTGGCGAGCGGCGTGGTCAGGCGAGCGTAAACGCTACCTATAATAATAAGGTGGCAGTGCTCGTGGGTGACTATATTCTGTCTACCGCTTTGCTGCATGTCTCTTATTCCCACTCGGAGGAAATCGTCCGTTATCTTGCCGAATTGGGACGCATCCTCTCGAACGGAGAGATACTCCAGCTCAATAGTATCAGCAATGAGGAAATCTCGGAAGATATTTATTATCAGGTGATTAAGCAGAAGACGGCAGCTCTCTTCGAGGCTTGCGCAGGTATCGGTGCGATGTCGGCTCATGCTTCTGCTGTGGCAATAGAGGAGGCAAAGAGATTTGGTCAGAACCTCGGCATCATCTTCCAGATTCGTGATGATATTTTCGACTATTATGACTCCAAGGAGATAGGCAAGCCTACGGGCAATGACATGACTGAGGGAAAGCTTACCTTACCTGTTATCTATGCCTTGAAGTCTACTGGCGACGAGGAGATGATGAAGCTAGCTCGCAAGGTGAAGTCTCGTGAGATAACACCTCAGGAGATAGCGCAACTTGTGGCTTTCACCAAGGAGAATGGTGGTATAGAATATGCGGATAAGCGTATGTGGGACTTCCATGCTGATTGTATGAATTTCCTTGATACTTACGTGGAGGATAAGAGCATTTATAATGCATTGAAAGCCTACCTAGACTTTGTTATTGAACGCAGAATATAAATCTCCGTTGCACGTCGTGGAATGTACGTTGCACGCCGTGGGATGCACGTTGCGCGACGTGGAACGTACATCCCACGACGTGCAACGGAAAAATCTCTTAGGAGAAATTACTTTTATATCTAGGTAAGTTGATAATATATAGTAACTTACGAAAAACAAAGGGTTGACTCTGTGTTTCCAGAGCCAACCCTTTGTGTATAAATTCGGTTTCTATCTTTAGAAATACTTGATTTCCTTGCCCAAAATCTCGCTCAAAAGGAGGTTGGTGAGGCGAGATGTGCCGAGACGCAACCACTGGTTAGTCAACCATTTTTCGCCCAAAACTTCCTTCACGATGGTGTAGTAAACCACTGCGTCGTGAACGGTATTGATGCCGCCAGCAGGCTTGAAACCAATCTGAATACCTGTCTTCTCGTAGTATGCCTTGATAGCCTGGCACATCACGTAGGCAGCCTCTGGAGTGGCAGAAATCTTCTCCTTGCCAGTGGATGTCTTGATGTAATCAGCACCAGAATACATGGCGAGGATGGAAGCCTTCATGATGTTGCTGCTGTTCTTCAAGTCGCCAGTCTCCAAGATGCACTTCATCTTGTGGTCGCCGCAAACTTCCTTCAGCTGCTGGATGTCGTCGCACAAGCCCTCGTAATCTTCGCTGAAGAACTTGCCCACAGGCATTACGATGTCCACCTCTGTTGCGCCGTCTTTGATGGCGAGTGCAGTCTCGGCTACCTTTACCTCGATAAAGGTCTGGGAAGAAGGGAAATTGCCGCTAACGACTGCGATTTCTACGCCGTCTACTTCGAGCGACTGGCTGATAAGACCTGCGAAGTTAGGGTAGGTGCAGACGGTTGCCACGTGAGGAAGGTCTGGATAATCCTTGGCGAACTGGTTCACCTTCTCGATCATCTTGAGGATGCTTTCCTCTGTGTCCTCGGTATGGAGGGAGGTAAGCTCTACGCTACCCAAGAGGAATTTCTTTACCTCCATGGTCTCGTTTTCGGCTACTTTCTCGTCGAGAATCTTCTTTACTGCAGTGGCTACTTCCTCGTCGTTGAGGTCGCAGTTGTACTGCTTGAGAGTCATCAAATACTTGTCGTCAGACTCGTTATAATTGCCTTGCTGCTGGGCAAGAACTTGGTCTTTAATACTGCTCATAGTTTTATTTTTTAATGTAATTTCTTGTTATTTTTGTGCCTTTCGGCATCCCTTTTTGTCTTTTTGTCGAAGCTCTTTTGGAGCTCTTCGGTGAGGTCTACGCCTGTTTGGTTGGCGAGGCAGATGAGAACCCAGAGGATGTCTGCCATTTCCTCGCCAAGGTTAGGTTTTTCGCCTTCCTTGAAGCTCTGGTCGCCGTATTTTCGGGCGATGACACGAGCTAGTTCGCCCACCTCTTCGGTGAGGCAAGCCATGTTGGTTAGCTCGCTGAAATATCTTACGCCGTAGGTCTTAATCCATTTATCGACCTGCTCTTGTGCTTCTTTGATAGTCATAATCTAGTGTATTGTTTGCTTTGTGACAAGCATTAGTTTAGGAATGTTTGCCAAATATATTGGATAAAGTCGTATAAATCTCCTACCCAAACGAGTCCTAAAGCAAAGGTTAAGAACATACTAAATTTATACTTTTGCCCTTCTCTTTTCTTAGTTATGGTATTCAGAAGACACCCTAAGAAAAGGGCAGTGTCCCCAAAGAACTTGAAGTATATGCTCTTATCTATGAATCTGCCGATAAGGCATATTAGCAATACTACGCAGCAAACTGCGATGATTCTTTCCATTGTTTTTGTGCTCATGCTTGTAATGTTTATGTTATTCTCCTTATTCTTTATTATGCGTGTCCATGCAAATGGTGACAGGACCGTCGTTGAGTAATTCTACCTTCATATCTGCCCCAAATTCGCCTGTTCCTACAGGCTTTCCTAATGCATCGGAGAGCTTTTTGCAGAACTCTTCATAGAGCGGAACGCTGATTTCGTGCTTGGCAGCACGATACCAGCTAGGGCGATTCCCCTTCTTGTAGCTGGCGAAGAGCGTGAACTGACTGATGACTAATATCTCGCCCTGGATGTCTATGATAGAGCGGTTCATCACGTGGTTCTCGTCATCGAAAACCCTTAGTCCTATGACTTTCTTTACAAGCCAATCGATGTCTTCGGAAGAGTCGGATTCCTCTATGCCGAGGAGGATGAGATAGCCTTGCTTGATAGCTGATTTCACTTCGCCTTCTATTGTTACTGATGCGTGGCTTACACGCTGTATTACGATTCTCATTTCGTCTTTTCTTTGTTGTTTTAAAATAGGAACTCCTTCTTTATATATAAGTGGTATTCCCTTTGCAAATATACTACTTTTATTTCATATAACCATCTTTTTAGATGGATTATTTTGGGGATATGAACTTTTATTCTTCTTTTCGCTCTTCTTCTTTTCCCTCAAAATAAGTCTTCAGTATCTCTGCTTTGTGTGGCCCCAGCACCTCAGAAAGCTCTTCTAGGTTCGCTTCTTTCATCTTTTTGACGCTCTTAAACTTGGCTAGAAGGGCTTCTTTTGCCTTCGGACCGATGCCCTTGATGTCGTCTAACTCTGAGTGTAGGGCGTGCTTGCTGCGCTTGTCTCTGTGGAAGGTGATGGCGTATCGGTGAACCTCGTCTTGTATCTGTGTCAACACCTTGAAAAGCTCGCTTTCTGGGGGCAGGGCGACGGTTTGTGGAGGGAAACCGAAGAGGAGCTCGTTGGTGCGGTGGCGGTCGTCCTTGGCGAGACCGGCGATAGGGATGTTGAGGTGTAATTCGTCTTCTACCACCTCCCTTACTACGCCCATCTGACCGATGCCACCATCGGTGATGATGAGGTCTGGCAACGGTGTATTTTCCTCTATCATTCGGCTGTATCGGCGGCGCACCACCTCCTGCATGGAGGCGTAATCGTCGGGGCCTTCCACCGTCTTGATGTTGTATTTGCGATAGTCCTTGCGGCTTGGCTTCATACCTTTATATACGATACAGCCAGCCACGGCATCCGTACCCGAAATGTTGGAGTTGTCGAAGCATTCTATCTGATATGGCAGCTTCTGAAGCTTCAGTTTTGCCTGCAATTCCTTCATCAGTCGGGTCTGTTTTTGCTCAGGGTTCAGCTTGTCGGCTTGCTTCAGACGGTCGAATTTATACTGCTTTCCGTTCATTTCAGAGAGGTCTAGCAGGTGCTTCTTGTCGCCTCTCTGTGGCACGAAGAAGGTAGCATCTTTCAGTTTCCATTCCATCTCGAAAGGTACGATAATCTCTTTTGAGGTGGAGTGGAAACGCTCCCTGATTTCTGGGATGGCGGTAATCAGAAGCTCCTCGTCGCTTTCTTCTAGTTTGCGCTTATATTCGTAAGTAAAACTCTGGTTGATGGTACCATTTTTCACGTGAATATAGTTGATGAAAGCGTTCTTGTTGGTGTCGTCGTTCACGATGGTGAAGACATCTACATCTGTAATCGTATGGCTTACCACCTCGCTTTTTGCCTCAAATTCGTCCAGCAGTTGGTACTTTTTCTTGTATTCCTCAGCTACCTCAAAGCGCAAAATCTCGGCGTTTTTCATCATCATATCGTAGAGATATTTGCTTACTTCACGAGTGTTTCCCTTCAGAATTTCACGTGCCTGGCGCATGTTTTCCTGATATTCCTCATAGCTCTGCTTGTTGATGCAGGGTGCTCCACAGTTGTGGATATGGTAGTCCAAACAAGCCTTGTATTTGCCTTCTGCGATGCCTTCCTTGGTAATCGGAAACCTGCAAGTGCGAGGTTTGTAGAGCTTCTTGATGATCTCCAAAACGGCGTACATACTGCCGAGGTGAGGGTAAGGACCAAAGAAAGTTCCCACCTTTTTATTGATGTTTCGGGTCTTGAAAATGCGAGGAAAATACTCGTTGGTTACGCAAATAGAGGGGTATGTCTTGCCGTCTTTCAGCAAAACATTATACCTCGGATTGTACTTCTTGATGAGACTGTTTTCTAGTAAAAGGGCATCTTCCTCGGTGTTTACCACCGTATAAGAGATGTCGTGAATCTTAGAGACAAGCACCTTTGTCTTGTATCTATCCACCTCTTTATGGAAGTAAGAAGAGACTCTTCTTTTCAGGTTTTTCGCCTTTCCCACATAGATAATCGTGTGGTTTTCGTCGTAATATTGATAGCTGCCAGGCTTTTCTGGCATACTCAAAACGATGCTTTTGAGGCGTGCTAGTCTTTCCTCGTTTTCTTGTTTAGTCATATTCTCTTAAACCTTTATTTAAAGGGAATTATATACTTCTGGTTTCACGTGAAACAAAAAATATATAGGCATCGGCTGATGCTGCTATAAGCGTGAGCCGATGCCTATCATTGTGGGCTTAGAGTTGCATCAATGTGCTTACTTCCACGTCGTCATCGAATATCTTTCTGCCCTCAAAATTCTCGTTGACAAGTTCGATGATGAAGTTGGCATAAACCTTCTTAGGATGGAATTTCTTCACCAAATCGCAGGCTGCTTTCATCGTTCCGCCTGTGGCGAGAAGGTCGTCGTGGAGGAGAACCACATCGTTCTCATTGATGGCATCTTCGTGGATCTCAATGGTGTCGATACCATACTCCTTGGCGTAACTTTCCTGCACGGTCTTGCAAGGAAGCTTGCCTGGTTTACGACACAAAACCACGCCAGCACCGAGACGAATTGCCAAGGCTGAAGACATCACGAAACCGCGAGATTCGATGCCTACAATCTTGGTGATTCCCTTGTCTTTGTAAAGCTCGTACATCTCGTCGTTAATCTCCTTGAGAGCCACTGGATTCTTGAAAAGGGTGGTAACATCACGGAAGTTTACACCCTTGATAGGCCAATCTGGAATACAACGCAGATTGTCTAATAATACTTGATTGTTCATTGCTGTTTATATTATATTGTTTGTTCTTTCTTTAGTGCGATTTCTTCGCTTGTTTCACAGTTTACTGAAGTTTTACTTTAACCGTAAAATACTTGATGTAACCACGGCTAAGTCGTTTATTATCAAATGTTTTACGTACTGTCTGTTTCACGTGGAACATTTTATACTACTATCTTCCGAGCAAGACGAGCATCACATTGATGTCGCTTGGTGAAACGCCTGGAATGCGGCTTGCCTGGGCCAGTGTTTCAGGGTCGATGCGCTCTAGTTTCTGACGCCCCTCGGTAGAGATTTCGTGGAGCTCGGAGTATTTGAAGCGTCCCTTAATCTTGATGTTCTCCAAGCGGTGCATCTTGTCGGCGATGAGTCGCTCTCGCTCGATGTAGCCCTTGTACTTCATCTTGATTTCCGCCGCCTCGCAAATCTCTTCCTTGCGGTTGGTTGGCGCATTCATCGCTTCCTTCAAATCTGGGATAATCTCGGAAAGGTTCTGAAGGTTGAGATGTGGACGAGCCACGAGGTCGATGAGTTTGCAGCCAGCTCGGAGTGGAGTAGTGCCGAGCGCTTCGAGCTTCGGATTGATTTCATCCTTCTTGATAGGATAATTCTGACAGAAGTCGATGATTCTTTCGATGGCATCCTTCTTTTCCATCCACCAGTCGTATCGGTCTCGCTTGGCGATTCCCAGTTCGTATGCTTTCTCTGTGAGACGAGCGTCGGCATCGTCCTGTCGGAGCAAGATGCGATATTCGGCTCTGGAGGTAAACATACGGTATGGTTCGTCCACGCCCTTCGTTGTGAGGTCGTCGATGAGTACGCCGATGTAGCTCTCGTCTCGTTGCATCTCGAATGTCTTGTCGCCGACGCAATGGAGGGCAGCGTTGATTCCTGCAACCGTTCCTTGACCACCAGCTTCCTCGTAACCTGTGGTTCCGTTCACCTGACCAGCGAAGAAGAGACCTTTTATAATTTTAGACTCCAACGAGTGCTTGAGTTGGGTAGGGTCGAAGTAATCGTACTCGATGGCGTAACCTGGTCGATAAATCTTCGCATCCCTCAATGCTGGGATTTCGTGGAGAGCCTTCAACTGGATGTCCATCGGCATACTCGATGAGAAACCGTTCAAGTACATCTCGTTGGTGTCCTCGCCTTCTGGCTCCAGGAACAAAGGATGCTGATCCTTGTCGGGGAAGGTGACGAGCTTGGTCTCGATGCTCGGACAGTAACGAGGACCTGTGCTCTGAATCTGCCCATTATATAAAGGTGAGTCGGCAAGACCGCTTTTCAATATCTCGTGTACACGATGGTTGGTGTAGCAAGTCCAGCAAGGGAGTTGCTTCAACACACGATGATCGCCCATGTAAGAGAACTGGTGAAAGTCGCTGTCGCCAGGTTGCTCCTCCATGTCCTCGAAGTGTACGCTTCGCTTGTCGATGCGAACAGGCGTTCCTGTTTTCATTCTCGCCGAAGTGATGCCCCATCGGGTGATGCTCTCTGTAAAATTGTGAACGGCAGGTTCGGCGCATCTTCCGCCTTCCACCATCTTTCTGCCCACGTGCATCAATCCGTTGAGGAAGGTGCCTGCGGTAACGATGATGCTCTTGGCGAAAAACTCCGCCCCCCAGATGGTGCGCACGCCGATAGCCTCGCCGTTCTCCACGAGCAGCTCGTCAGCCTGGTCTTGCCAGATGTCGAGGTTGTCGGTATGGTCGAGGATGGTTCGCCACTCCCAGATAAACTTGCCACGGTCGCACTGGGCACGAGGGCTCCACACCGCAGGACCCTTTCCGATGTTCAGCATACGAAATTGGATGGCGGTCTTGTCGGTAACGATACCCATCTGGCCACCGAGTGCATCAATCTCTCGCACAATCTGTCCCTTGGCGATTCCGCCGACGGCAGGATTGCAACTCATCTGCCCAATCTTGTTCATGTCCATCGTTATGAGGCAGGTCTTCGCTCCCATGTTGGCAGAGGCTGCGGCAGCCTCGCAACCAGCGTGTCCGCCACCGATAACGAGTACGTCATACTTGAAAATCATAATCTATACTTTTTCTAATTTTCGGCAAAAGTACTACTTTTAATTGAAATTTTAGCAAAAATACTTTGATAAATCATTAAAATATAGTAATTTTGCAGCAAACTTACGAAGCAATACCTAGAAATGAGGATTTCTGCATCCTCTATAATAGGTATCGTAGGTGGGAGATGAACGAAGAAATAATAATTAGTTTCAAACAGTTAAATATTTTAAATTCAATCATTTATGTGGTTAATCAATTCATCAATTGGTAGAAAGGTAGTGATGTCAGTAACTGGTATCGCCCTGATTCTATTCTTGACATTCCACTGCTGCATGAATGTTGCTGCGCTCTTCTCAGGAGAGGCTTACAACATGATTTGCGAGTTGTTGGGTGCTAACTGGTACGCCGTAGCTGCAACTTTAGGTTTGGCTGCTCTGGCAGTGATTCACATCGTTTACGCTTTCATCCTGACAGCACAAAACCGTCGTGCTCGTGGTAACCAGCGTTACGAGGTTACAGCTAAGCCTGAGAAGGTAGAGTGGGCTAGCCAGAACATGTTGGTACTCGGTATCGTCATCGTTCTCGGTTTGTTGCTCCACTTGTTCAACTTCTGGTTCAACATGATGTTCGCCGAGTTGACAGGCATGTCAGTGGCTCACAACCCAGCAGACGGTTTTGCATTCATCCAGGACACCTTCGCTAACCCAGTGTTCGTAGTGCTCTACATCATCTGGTTGGTAGCTCTTTGGTTCCACCTCACTCACGGTTTCTGGAGTGCCATTCAGACTCTCGGATGGAACGGTAAGACATGGTTCTGCCGTTGGAAGACTATCGGTATGGTTTACACTACCATCCTGATTGCCCTCTTCATCATCACTGTATTGGCATTCGCTATCGGTTGCGCTCCTTCATTGTGCTGCGCATAATTTAAAGTAATCAATTAAGAATTAAAAAAGATTATGGCTAAGACATTAAATTCTAGAATACCTGAAGGACCAGTTGCTGAGAAGTGGACCAACTATAAGGCTCACCAGCGTTTGGTTAACCCTAAGAATAAGTTAAAGCTCGACATCATCGTTGTAGGTACAGGTTTGGCAGGTGCTTCTGCAGCCGCTTCCCTCGGCGAGATGGGCTTCAATATCCTGAACTTCTGCATCCAGGACTCTCCACGTCGTGCTCACTCTATCGCAGCACAGGGTGGTATCAATGCAGCTAAGAATTACCAGAACGACGGCGACTCTGTTTACCGTCTCTTCTACGATACTGTAAAGGGTGGTGACTACCGTGCTCGTGAGGCTAACGTTTATCGTTTGGCTGAGGTGAGCAACGACATCATCGACCAGTGCGTGGCTCAGGGCGTTCCTTTCGCTCGTGAGTACGGTGGTATGTTGGCCAACCGTTCATTCGGTGGTGCCCAGGTATCTCGTACATTCTACGCTAAGGGTCAGACAGGTCAGCAGCTCCTCCTCGGTGCTTACTCTTCATTGAGCCGCCAGATTGAGGCAGGCAAGGTAAAGATGTACACACGTTACGAGATGGAGGACGTGGTAATCGTTGACGGTCACGCTCGTGGTATCATCGCCAAGAACTTGATTACAGGCGAGTTGGAGCGTTTCTCTGCCAATGCCGTAGTGATTGCTACTGGTGGTTATGGTAACGCTTACTTCCTCTCTACCAACGCTATGGGTTGTAACTGTACAGCAGCTATCCAGTGCTATCGCAAGGGTGCTGACTTCGCTAACCCATCATACGTTCAGATTCACCCTACTTGTATCCCAGTACACGGTACAAACCAGAGTAAGTTGACCCTGATGTCAGAGTCTCTCCGTAACGATGGTCGTATCTGGGTACCTAAGAAGATTGAGGATGCCAAGGCATTGCAGGCAGGTACCAAGAAGGGTTCTGATATTCCTGAGGAAGACCGTGACTACTACTTGGAGCGTCGTTACCCTGCATTCGGTAACTTGGTTCCTCGTGACGTGGCTTCACGTGCTGCCAAGGAGCGTTGCGACAAGGGCTTCGGTGTTAACAACACAGGTCTCGCTGTGTTCCTCGACTTCTCTGAGTCTATCAACCGTCTCGGTATCGACGTAATCCTCCAGCGTTATGGCAACCTCTTCGATATGTACGAGGAGATTACAGACGTGAACCCAGGTGAGCTCGCTAACGAAATCAACGGTGTGAAGTACTACAACCCAATGATGATCTTCCCTGCTATCCACTACACAATGGGTGGTATCTGGGTAGACTATGAGTTGATGACTACTATCCCTGGCCTCTTCGCCATCGGTGAGTGTAACTTCTCTGATCACGGTGCTAACCGCCTCGGTGCATCTGCTTTGATGCAGGGTTTGGCTGACGGTTACTTCGTATTGCCATACACCATCCAGAACTACTTGGCAGACCAGGCACTCTGGCCTAAGCTCTCTACCGACCTCCCTGAGTTCGCAGAGGCAGAGGCTGGCGTACAGAAGGAAATCGACCGCTTGATGGGCATCCAGGGCAAGCGCTCTGTAGATTCTATCCACAAGGAACTCGGTCACATCCTCTGGGAGCATGTAGGTATGGGCCGTACCAAGGAAGGTCTTGAGGAAGGCTTGAAGAAGATGAAGGCTCTCCGTGAGGAGTTCAACAAGAACCTCTTCATCCCAGGCAAGAAGGAAGGCTTGAACGTAGAGTTGGACAAGGCTATCCACTTGCGCGACTTCATCTTGATGGGCGAACTTATCGCATACGACGCATTGCACCGTAACGAGAGCTGTGGTGGTCACTTCCGTGAGGAGTACCAGACAGAGGAAGGCGAGGCAAAGCGTGATGACGAGAACTTCTTCTACGTAGGTTGCTGGGAGTACCAGGGTGACGACACCAAGGCTCCTGTCCTCAACAAAGAACCTCTTGAGTATGAGGCAATTAAGGTACAGACAAGAAATTACAAGAACTAAAAAGCGTACAAGACAATGGCAAGAAATATAAGTTTCACAATTAAGTATTGGAAGCAGAATGGTCCTCACGAGCAGGGTCACTTCGATACACACGAGATGAAGAACATCCCAGACGACACCTCATTCCTTGAGATGCTCGACATCTTGAACGAGGAGCTC
The DNA here is from genome assembly GCA_963660215.1 of Bacteroidaceae bacterium. Lineage (GTDB taxonomy): Bacteria > Bacteroidota > Bacteroidia > Bacteroidales > Bacteroidaceae > Prevotella. Next base: position 19,414 of record CAVKXW010000050.1, read on the forward strand.
ATCGAGTCTGGTCAGGAGCCTTTCGTATTCGACCACGACTGCCGCGAGGGTATCTGCGGTATGTGCTCTCTCTACATCAATGGTACTCCACACGGCAAGACAGAGCGTGGTGCTACTACCTGTCAGCTCTACATGCGTCGTTTCAATGATGGCGACGTTATCACTGTTGAGCCTTGGCGTAGTGCTGGTTTCCCTATCATCAAGGACTGTATGGTAGACCGTTCAGCCTTCGACAAGATTATCCAGGCAGGTGGTTACACCAGCATCCGTACCGGTCAGGCTCAGGATGCCAACGCCATCTTGATTCCTAAGGAGAATGCAGACGAGGCAATGGACTGCGCTACATGTATCGGTTGTGGTGCCTGCGTAGCTGCATGTAAGAATGGTTCTGCCATGCTCTTCGTCAGCTCAAAGGTTAGCCAGTTGGCACTTCTCCCACAAGGTCGTGTAGAGGCTGCCACACGTGCTAAAAAGATGATTGCACGCATGGACGAGCTTGGCTTCGGTAACTGTACTAACACTCGTGCTTGCGAGGCTGTTTGCCCTAAGAACGAGAGCATCGCTAACATTGCTCGCTTGAACCGTGAGTTCTTGAAGGCTAAGTTGGCTGACTAATTCTAGTTTGTAGGTAATATAGTTTCTTGGCCGCTTCGGCTAGTAGCTGGAGGGTGAAGAAATAGAGATAATAGAATGGGTGAGGAATCATATTTGGTTCTTCACCCATTTGCTTTTCATTGTGCTCACGAGTTGGTCCCTCTGTGAACAAGCGTTGGTCCCTCATAGCCCAAGCCTTGTTCACTCGGTGCTCAAGCCTTAGGCAGCGGTTGCCCGAACGCTGGGCAGTGAGTGCCCAAACGATGGTGCGAAATTTGGGCACTTTGCCTTTTTGCCTCATAATTGCTATTTTTTAGTCTTTATATGAGTCATAAAATGTTGTTTTAACCTTGAAAAATCGGAAAAACAATCGTCTTTAAGCTCAAAAATGATACTTTTATGATACTTCTATGAGACTTCTTTCCATATTTTTAGAGAAGTCTCATTACTAATAAAACTTTGTAATAAAGATGGTTACGCTTATAGTTATGACAATTAATGAGACTTTGATACTTTTTCTTTGAAAAATATTTATGCGTGTGTGAGCGATTGTAATCATTGCTCAAGGGTTGTAGAAAGAAAAGTCAAGGAGCAAAGTTTCCTTCCTTGTGTACCTTTACACAAGGAAATTTGTAGCTACCCTGAAAAATAATTCACGAAAAAGATACAAGTAATCAATAAATTCATTATCTTTGCAACCGATACCATACTCGCTCACGCCGAGTCGAGGCATTTAGAGCCGCTCTGAGCGACTTTCTAGTGCCGAGAGGGATGTTGCCCTTGTCGGGGCAATAAGGTAGAGGGAAAACGGTGTCACGACATAAATAAACGGCGTTTACTTGACGCTTTGTTCTTGACGTTCTGAAACTTCGCAACTTTCATGTGTTGTC
>CAVKXW010000051.1:0-20808 GCA_963660215.1 Bacteroidaceae bacterium
GAAATGGCAAGGTGTATTGTCCTGCCAAATATCGGGAGATAAAGATTCTGCCGAAGAATCGTGCGTTGTTGACTAAGAGCGTCATCAAAACAGTGGAAGTGCAGTTGGATACCCAGTGGGGATATTAAAAAGTAGATTTTTTTGTGCAATGAATATAAAAATCTCCGTTATTTACGATAATAACGGAGATTTTTTTGTATTTTTGCATTGTGCATTTGATGTACGGCAAGTAATGATTAACTTAATATGCAAGTTGGCTTATGAAAAGAAACATTATAACACTCTTCTTTGCCGTGTTTGCCTTGACGCAAGCTGCGGCTCAGACCTATGATAACTTGTGGAAGCAGGCTGCTACCATGCAGAAGAAGGACCAGCCTCGCTCAGAGATAGCCATTATGCAGAAGATAGCCAAGAAAGCTACCCTTCAGAAAGACTATGGACAACTGTTGGCTGCGGAACTCCGTCAGGCAATGCTTTGGAATGCCATCTCGTCAGACTCCCTGGCTCCTGCCGTCAAGCGAATGGAGATGCAAGTGGAGCAAGCTAGCGACCCTATGGTGAAGGCGGTGAGATATGCAGCCTTGGGCAAACTGTATCGTGAACAAAGGTTTGAGATAGCGAATGATGAGGAGAACAATCGTCAGGATAGAACCGAAATCAATGCCAAGAAGAGCAGCGAGTACTTTCTGAAAGCCTTGGCCAACCCCGAACTCCTTGCCAAGCATTACTCTACGGAGTATGTGCCTTTGACCTTAAAGGGTATGGACGGCACTTCTTTTGGCAATGACATGCTCCACTTGGTAGGCTTCGAGGCGGATACCAAGGAGGCTTATCAACTGATGCGCGACTATTATAATAAGGTGGGCAACCGTGGGGCTGCTTGCCTCTGTGCCTTCGAGATTACGCAGAAGGATAGACAGGAGGACACCAAACTGCTCCGTAAGTCGAAATATCTCAATACCATCGACTCCCTGATACATGTATATCAAGACATCCCTGAGGCTGGCGAACTAGCCGTGGAGCATTATCGCTTCATGGAGGGGGCTACCGATGCGAAGATAGCAGACAAACTCAACTATATCAACTATGCCTTGAACCGTTGGGGTGGTTGGTCGAGAATGAATGTATTGCGAAATGCGCAGAAGCGATTGACAGAACCGAGGTTTGCCGTCGAGAATGTGCCTACGGTGCTTCGTCCTAGCCAGAAGTACTGGCTCAAGATGAACGTGCGCAATCTCCAGAACCTGAAGGTGGCTATCTCTCGTATCAACATCACTGCCGACAACGACTATGATGTGAACGACGAGGCTACCTATAAGATGCTCTTGAAAAAGACATCGTCTCTTCATCAGAAGGATAAGACGATGCAATTTTATGGGCATCCTAGCTATGAGACGGTGACGGACTCCATGGAGATAGCTGGTCTTCCGCTTGGTGCTTACCTGATGGATGTAAGTTCTGATAACACCAGCATAGCTCCTCAGCGAGCCCTCTTCTATGTGAGCGACTTGGCACTGATGGCGCAGCAGTTGCCTGACGACAGCCATCGTTATGTGGTGGTGAGCGCAACGAGCGGTCAACCTATAGCAGGAGCTCAGATCTTGCTCTATACGATGGAGTATGATGCCAAGAAAAAGGGGGATAAGCGAGTGGTACATGCTCGCTTGACGACCGATGAGAATGGCGAGGCTAGCTTTAAGAACGTGGATGGCGACATCTTGGTTTCTACCGCTGCCGACTCATATACACCAGCCCAATATACTTATCTTTCTCGTACTCGATACTATGAGCAGAAGGATACACGAGTGAGTGGTAATATATATACAGACCGTGCCATTTATCGTCCAGGACAGACTGTGCATACTACCGTGGTGGCTTACGAGAACATCAAGGGGATGGATGCCAAGGTACTTGCTGATAAGGAACTGAACATCGTTCTCAGAAATGCCAATAACAAGGTGGTGGACGAGAAACAGGTGAAGACCGATGACTATGGTACTGCTTCCGTTTCTTTCATCTTGCCACAAGGTGGACTTACTGGGAAGTATAGTGTGCAGGCTAGAGATGGCATTGGTAGCCGATACTTTAGCGTAGAGGAATACAAGCGTCCTACCTTTGAGATTACATTCCCGAAGGTGAACGAAAAATATACTTGGGGCGATACCGTGGTGGTAAAGGCTTCGGCTAAGACCTACGCTGGTGTGCCTGTGCAGGGAGCCAAGGTTAGCTATACCGTAACTCGCAGGAACCAACTTTGGTGGTGGCGCAGTCGTGCAGCCGAAAAGCAGGTGTTCAAGGCAGAGGGTATCACTCGTGAGGATGGAACCTTTGATGTGGAAATCCCTTTGGAGGCTTCTGTAGAAGAGAATAATAGCCAGAATGATGCAGTGGCGATGCAGGATTTCTTCCGTCAGCCTCGCTTCTTCAATTTCGAGGTTTCTGCTACTGTAACAGACCTAGGTGGCGAAACGCATGAGGGAGAAATGAGTCTGCCATTGGGTACGAAGCCTACGGCATTCTCTACCGATATGCCTAGTCGCATTGAGGCGGATAGCCTTAATCAGGTAACTTTCTCTTATCGCAATGCTGGCGGTATGGAGATAGCCAGCGGCTTGAAGTATCGCATAGACAAGGGCGCATGGGTGGAAGCCGAGGCTAACAAGCCTATCGCCATCAAGGAGGCCACCGAAAAGCAATATGCTGCTTTGGCTGTGAATAGTGCTAAACTATGGCAGTCGGGTGTGCATGAGTTGGAGGCCATCTGCGGACAGGATACCTTGCTGCAGAAGTTTACCTTGTTCAGCATCAAGGACACGCATCCTGCGGAGACCACTACTCATTGGAGTTACCAGACAGCCCAGACCTTCCCTCGTGATGGCAAGCCTGTCTATGTGCAGGTAGGTTCTTCGGAGAATGGTGCACACATCGTGTACTCGATTATCGCAGGTGATAAGTTGTTGGAAAAAGGTGCTTGGGAGTTGGGCGATAGTATCGTCACCCTTCCTTTCACTTATAAGGATGAATATGCTTCGGGCATCGTCATCAATTATAGTTTCGTGAAGGAAGGCAAGTGCTATAGCAATACCATGCGTATCGCTCGTCCTCTGCCTGAGAAGAAGTTGAACTTGGCTTGGAAAACATTCCGCAATCGTTTGACTCCAGGACAGAAGGAGGAATGGACTTTGCAGATAACCACTCCAGATGGTAAGCCAACCAAGGCGCAACTGATGAGCGTACTCTATGACAAGTCGCTCGATGTCTTGGAAAATCATCTTTGGGATATGTCGCTGGGCTTGTATCAGATGATGCCAAACTGCTATTGGAGGAACTTCCTCCCAATGGGTAGCAGGGCTTTATCTGCAGCATTCCCTACCAAATATTATGAGGCAAGTGAATTGGAGGTGGATCATTTCGCTTCTGAATACTTCTCGGATTATGCTTATAGTGGCAGAATACTCTATGCTGCAGAGTCTATATCTGATAGAACAGAAGGGGCGGTAAGATATGCGCCAGGCATCCAAGTCAAGAAAGATGATTTGGTAAGAGAAGAAAAACAAGTGAAAAAACTGGGTGTTCGGAGTGCATTCGCAGCTCTTGCTCCAAAGACTTCAGCCAATAAGGTGTTTGATGTGGTGGAAGAGATGCCTATGTTTGGTGGTGCTGATGATGCTGGGATAAGCAGGTCTTTGGATAATGTTCAGACTCGTGAGAATTTGAACGAGACAGCTTTCTTCTCTCCAGCCCTCGAATCTGATGCACAAGGAAATGTGAAGTTGAAGTTCACTCTTCCAGAGAGTGTTACTACTTGGAAGTTTATGGGCTTGGCGCACGACAAGGAGATGCGCAGTGGATGCCTGATGGATGAGGCAGTGGCTAAGAAGACCGTGATGGTGCAGCCAAACATGCCTCGCTTCCTGCGTGAGGGCGACAAGGCTGTCATCGTAACGAGGGTAATCAATACATCGGATAAGAAGGTGAGTGGCAATGCTCGTATGCAGATGCTCGACCCAGAGACCAACAAGGTGGTATGGCAGAAGGTTCTGAAATATACGATAGATGCCAATGCCTCTGCTTTCTTGCCATTTGAGGTGACAGGTGTGAAGGAGGGTATCTATATTAATAAGGTGGTGGCTACGGGCAATGGCTATAGCGATGGCGAGCAGCATTACTTGCCTGTGCTGAGCAATCGTGAACTCATCACCAACACCTTGCCTATCACACTGACGGAAAAGGGCGTGAAGTCGTTCGACCTGACCTCGCTCTTTACCGATAAGTCGGCAGCGGATGCCAAGGTAACCATCGAGTATACCAACAATCCTAGTTGGTTGATGATTCAGGCTTTGCCATCGGTTAGCAATCCTAGTAGTGAAAATGCCATCTCCCTGATGTCGGCAATCTATAGCAACAGCATCGCTCACCATATCATGCAGCAATCGCCTGTCATCAAACAGGTGGTGAACGTATGGAAGAAAGAGGCTGCATCGGCAGACCGCTCCAGCTCCTTGGAGGGCTCTGCGCTGAAGAGTAATCTGGAGAAGAACCAAGAACTCAAGAATATCATCTTGAGCGAGACACCTTGGGTGATGAACGCAGACAAGGAGAGCGAACAAAAGGCTAAGCTAATCTCTTACTTCGATGAGTCGCTGAATGCGAGTCGTCTGTCAGAGCAATGCCATAAGCTGATGTCTCTCCAGAATAGTGATGGTTCATTCTCTTGGTGGAAGGGAATGTCGGGCAGCAAGTATATGACGGCAGCCATCGCCACGATGATTGTGAGAATGCACACGATGGTAGGCAAGGAATTCTCTACTTCGCAAATGTTGAACTCTGCCCTGAGGTATCTGGAGAATGAGACGACGAAGGAGGTGAGCGAGATGAAGAAACGTGAGGAGAAGAACCAAGACGTTCGACCTAGCGAATCCACCATCGAGTATCTTTATGCCTTGGCACTTGATGGCAGAAGATTACGTGCGACAGCAAAGGAGAATGTCGATTATCTAGTCAAAAAGTTGGCTCTTGGAAAGATGGATGAAATGAACATCTATGGCAAGGCAATAACTGCTGTTGTTCTAGCCAAGAATGGTTATCAGGTTGAGGCGGCAGACTATCTGAAGAGTATCAATGAATACACCGTGTTTAAACCAGAAATGGGTCGTTACTTCGATACTCACAAGGCTACTTATAGTTGGCGCAGTTATCATATCCCAAGTCAGGTGGCAGCCATCGAGGCCATGCAATTATTGTCAACAGGTCTGCAATCTGACTATCAGCAAACGGTAAGAGAGATGCAACAGTGGCTGTTGATGTCGAAGCGTAATCAGGTATGGGATACTCCTGTCAATACCGTCAATGCGGTGTATGCGTTTATGAATGGCAGAACTCAGGTTCTGGATAAGAATGCCGAGAATGCTACCATCAAGCTGGATGGCAAGATGCTGTCTCTGCCGAAGGCTACCGCAGGACTTGGCTATGTGAAGACCTCGAAGCAAGGCGCTGCAAAGACCCTTACTGTGGATAAAAAGAATGATGGAGCTAGTTGGGGAGCAGTCTATGCTCAGTTCTCCTTGCCTAGTACGGAAGTCGCTTCCACAGCATCGGGTATCAAGGTAACTCGCAAGGTGGTGGCTGTTGATGGCAAGTCGGCATCGCAAGCCAAGGTGGGCGAGAAGGTAAAAGTTATCCTCACCATCACTGCCGACCGTGATTACGACTTCGTGCAGGTGATGGACAAACGAGCTGCTTGCTTGGAGCCAATCAATCAGTTGAGCGGCTACCAGTGGGGTATGAGATGCTATGTATCGCCAAAGGACAATACAACAAATTTCTATTTCGACCGTTTATCTAAAGGTAAGCACGTGGTAGAAATGGAATACTATGTGGATAGAAAGGGCGACTACCAGTCGGGTACTTGCACAGCCCAGTGCGCTTACAGTCCTGAGTTTGGTGGTCGTGCTGAAGCATATCAATTAAGAATTAATAATTAAGAATGATAATTACTATGAAACGAATGAACATATTGATGCTCTCATCGCTATTGGCGTTGTCGGCATCGGCACAGAAGATAACCACTCAGCACCAAACGGTGGATTGTGGACAAGTGGTGTTTCGCCATCCTGTAACCGCTGAGTTTCAGATGAAGAACGAGGGCAACAAGCCCCTTATTATTAATAATGTGTTGAAGAGTTGCGGTTGCACCTCGGTGGAATATCCTAAGCAGAGCATAGCCGCAGGCGAGAGCTTTGTCATCAAGGCGGTGTATGATGCCAAGCAGATGGGTACCTTCAACAAGCAGGTGTGCCTCTACAGCAATGCCGCTGAGGAACCTTTCATCCTCTCGATGCGAGGCAAGGTAGTGAGCAGCGTGGTGGACTTTGCTGGCTCTTACGACCAGATGCTGGGCGAAATCAAGTCGGATGCCCAGGAGGTGGAGTTTGATGACGTGAACAGAGGCGACCGTCCTGTACAGCGCATCCATATCTTCAACCCGACCGAACAGACGATGGAACCAGTGGTGATGCACCTGCCTAACTATCTCCAGGCTGTAGTATCGCCATCCAAGTTGGCTCCACATCATGGAGCGGAGGTCAGCATCATCTTGGATTCCAAGAAACTGCGCGACTTTGGCTTGAACCAGACTTCGGTCTATCTCGGAGAACGTCCTGGCGACAAGATTTCTCCTGAGAAGGAAATCGTGGTTTCGGCAGTTCTCCTGCCTAGTTTTGAGAATATGACCAAGGCGCAGAAGGCGCAGGCTCCTAAGATAGAGATGTCCACCACCAACCTCGACCTGGGCAGCTTCAATGGCAAGAAGAAGTTGAAGGGTGAGATTGTCATCACCAACAAGGGTAAGTCGGAACTCGATATTCGTAGTATGCAGATGTTTACGATGGGCTTGCAGGTTCAGCTCAAGAAGAGCAAGATACAGCCGGGCGAAAGTGTGAAGATGAAGGTGACGGTGGTGGCAGCCGACTTGAAGAAGTCTCGTGCCAAGAACCCTCGCATCCTCATGATTACGAACGACCCTGACAATGCCAAGGTAACAGTGAAAATTAATGTGAAGTAAATGCAAATAGAGATAGACAACGGCAGTGGCTTCTGCTTCGGCGTGACCACTGCCATCAAGAAGGCGGAGGAAGAATTGGCAAAGGGTGGCAAACTCTATTGCCTAGGCGACATTGTGCATAACGGCATGGAGGTGGAGCGTCTGCATGAGGCAGGGCTCATCACCATCGACCATGAGGAGATGAAGGAGCTGCATGGCGTGAAAGTGTTGCTTCGTGCCCATGGCGAGCCACCTGAGACCTATGCCCTTGCCGAGAAGAACAACATCGAGATTATCGATGCCACTTGTCCTGTTGTGCTCCAGTTGCAGAAGCGCATCAAGAAGCAGTATGTAAGTAATCCTTACGCACAGATCGTCATCTTTGGCAAGAATGGTCATGCCGAGGTGCTGGGCTTGGTGGGACAGACCGAGAGCAAGGCTATCGTGGTGGAGAAGTTTGATGATGTGAAGCATCTGCAAGAGACAGGCAGGTTGGACTTCTCCAAAGACATCTACCTCTATTCGCAAACGACAAAGAGTCTCGACGAGTTTCATCGCATCATCGAGTATTGCCAGCAGCATATCGTAGAGGGAGCTATCTTCAAGAGTTTCGATACCATCTGCCGTCAGGTGGCCAACCGTATGCCGAATATCGCCAACTTTGCCAGCAAGCACGATGTCATCCTCTTTGTGAGCGGCAGGAAGAGCAGCAATGGCAAGGTGCTCTTCAAGGAGTGCAAGAGTGTGAATCCTAACAGCTACCAGATAGAAAGTGCCGAAGAGATAGACATGGCTTGGCTGAAAGGTGTGGATACCGTGGGCATCTGTGGTGCCACGAGCACCCCGAAATGGCTGATGGAGGAATGTAGGGAGAAAATCATCAAGGAGAATATATAATAGAAAATGCTCAACGGAAGTTGGGCATTTTTTATGAACTGTTCTAAAATAAAAACAGGTGATAAGTCTTCATCACGAGGACTCATCACCTTCAAAAAACAGTAATTAACTCAAAATTTATAATCTATATCATTACTACCTTGTCATTTGACTGCAAAGATATAAAAAATCTATGTTTGCTCAAATCGCCAATCTATCAATTGGCAAATTATTTGGTTAGATTTTAATATTTAAGAAATATTTGCATTCTGTAAGTGGTGTATTCTCCTATTCTACTCGTTTGATGCCTTTTCGTATTGCTTCATGAGCCAAGCCTTTTGCTCAGGGATGCTCATATGGCTATTATCGAGCGTGATGGCATCATCTGCCTTACGGAGTGGGGAGGTCTCACGATGGGTGTCGATGTAGTCGCGCTCCTCCACATTTTTGAGTATATCGTCGAAGTCGGCAGGCATACCCTTGGCTTGTAGCTCGTCGTAACGGCGCTGTGCCCTTACCTTGGAGTCGGCTGTAACAAAGATTTTCAGTTCGGCATTAGGGAACACGGTGGTGCCAATGTCTCTGCCATCCATCACGATGCCTTTGTCTTCGCCCATTTTTTGCTGCTGAGCCACCAATGCCTCTCTTACGAAAGGTACGGCTGCGATAGGACTAACGTGGCTGGAGACCTCCAACGAGCGGATTTTCTTTTCTACCAACTCGCCGTTGAGGTAACAGTCTGGACGACCAGTTTCCTCATTAAATTTAAAGGAGATGTTGATGTTGGGCATCTCTTGTTCCAGTTTCTCTATGTTCACGTTGCCATCCTCCATGAAGAGATCGTGGCGCAAGGCGTAGAGCGTAACGGAGCGATACATCGCACCTGTGTCTACATATACATACCCTATCTCCTTGGCAAGATCCTTTGCCATGGTACTTTTTCCACATGATGAGTACCCATCAATAGCTATTGTTATCTTTTTCATTTTTTCTATATATCGTTTATGATTTCTAATTTTGCATTAACTCATTATAGCTTGTATCCTAAGTTGATGAGCAGGCTACTGCTGCTCACATGGTATTTGCCGTAGGCGATGTTGAGGCTGAAACGTTCCAGGTTGATGCCGCCACCTAGCGACAAGCCTGCGCCATGGCTGCTCTCATCATCCTCGCTGTTTACTATCTTCATCTCGTCGGCACGTCTGAAGTTGTAGCCTCCGCCTACCCAGATGCTTTCTCCTAGGAGCAGGTCGGCACCCAGTACGAGATGATTCTTCAGTCCGCTGTCCCAGTGGTTCAGGTTGACGAGGGTGGCTGATAGTCTGAAAGGAGTGTTGGTAAAACGCTTGCTAGCACCCACTTGTAGGTCTAATGGCATCTTTTCGTATTCCTCGTCGTAAGCCTTTAGTTGTCCGCCGAGGTTCTTTGCCACGGCAGAAATCGACCATTCCCTTTCTGGGTCATAGTAGTTGATGCCCAAGTCCACACCCACTGCAAGCGAGTTGTAGTCGCCGATGTATGAGGTAATCATCTTTGCTGTAATACCACCCACGATTCTCTCGCTGAGCATATAGGAGAAATAGCCAGCCACGGCGATGTCCTTGGCAGAGAACTCGCCCATCTGAACATTGTTCTCGTTGGTCTGCTTCATCTTGCCATAGTCCACATATTGAGCCGATACCGCCCACGAGGCTTTTTCCTTGACGATGCGATTGAAGGAAGCCGAGGCAGCGTTCACCCCCGACATATAGTTCATGTAGTTGAGGTTGATGGTCTTGTCGGCTACAGATGCGAGCAGGGCAGGATTATGGAATATGAGGGCTTCATCATCTTCTATCAAGGTGATGTTGTCGCCTCCCAAGGCTGCGGCATGTGCACTCGCAGGCAGTCGGAGGAAATTATATCCTGTTTGGCTCTCTTGAGCCTCCATATTTGTCGCAAAAAGCGTCAATAAGATGGAAAAAGCAAGTTTTTTCATTTAATTTCTCTAAATCTTTGGCAAAGATACTGCTTTTTTCAAGAATAAGAAGTAAATTTGCATTGTTTTCGTAGAAAATAACGAAATAATAGGTGAAATATTGCAATGGTGAGCCGATAAAGCGGTTTATCAGACTGCAAACTTAGATATGATAGAATCGTGGAAATAAAGAAATCAAATAGTGCCCAACTGGAGGACAAACGGCTTACTTTCTTCCTGCTTGGCTTACTCATCGCCTTCTCCTTGCTCTTTGTGGGATTGCAATATCAACGAGGACCGCAAGGCGAGGATGACCTGTCGGAGAACTTCGAGGACTTGGCGCAAGACTTGGAGATGTCTACTCCTCCCGACCAAAAGGATATGGTGTCTGCCGAGGCTATGTCGAAGGCTCCTGCCTCCAAGGCTATCACGCAAGAGGTAAAGGCTACCGAGCAGCAACAGGTGGAGAAAACTCCGCAGAAGATAAGCACTACTACCAGCGAACTGGTTATCGGCGACGGTACGGGGGCTGTGGATGGTGCCGACATCAAGGAGGCTGCCCCTGAGACGGCATTGGCTAATCCTGATGCACAGACGGAAGAACCCATCAAGTTTACCGTGGTGCAGAAGATTCCAGAGTTCCCTGGCGGTTGGTCCGCTTTCATGCAGTGGCTCACCAAGAACCTGAAGTATCCTGTGCAGGCTCAGAAGAATAAGGTACAAGGTACGGTGGTGGTAAGCTTCATCGTGAACAAGGATGGTAGCATCGCCAACATCAAGGTGAGTACTTCGGTAGACCAGATACTCGACAACGAGGCTCTCCGTGTGATGAAGATGATGCCAAAGTGGAAACCTGGCATGGACCACAACAAGGTATGTCGCACGATGATAGCTGTACCTGTGGTGTTCCAACTTTGATAATATTGAGTGTTGAAAGATAAATTATACATTATTAATTATAATAGAAAATGAAGACAGCTGATGAAATCTTGAATATGGTTAACGACTTCTTGGCTAACCTGCCTTATGACAGAAAGCCAGCGTCGCTCTATGAACCTGTGAAATATGTGCTCTCCATGGGAGGCAAGCGCATCCGTCCTGTGCTGATGCTCTTGGGCTACAATCTCTTCAAGGAAGACCCTGGGAAAATATTGATGAATGCTATAGCTCTGGAGACCTACCATAACTATACGCTCCTTCACGATGACTTGATGGACAATGCCGACCTTCGCCGTGGTCATGAGACGGTACACAAGAAGTGGGATGCCAATACGGCTATCCTTTCGGGCGATAGTATGTTGGTCTTGGCTTACGAACGTATGGCTCAATGTGACGAGAAATATCTCGCCAGAGTAATGAAACTCTTTACCACTACCGCCCTGGAGATAGGCGAGGGACAGCAATACGATATGGAGTTTGAGACTTGCAACGATGTGAAGGAGGAGGAATACATCGAGATGATTCGCCTCAAGACCAGCGTGCTCTTGGCTTGTGCCTTGAAGATAGGTGCCATCCTAGCCGATGCATCCGATGAGGATGCGGAGAATCTCTATAAGTTTGGCGAGCAGATAGGCTTGGCGTTCCAGTTGCAGGACGATTATCTCGATGTCTATGGGGATACCAAGGTGTTTGGCAAGGAAATTGGTGGCGACATCACTTCCAACAAGAAGACCTTTATGCTCATCAATGCCTTCAACCATGCCAATGCCGAGCAGCGTGCCGAACTGGAAAAGTGGGTGGATGCCAAGGATTTCGACCGTAAGGAGAAGGTGGCTGCCGTTACTCGTCTCTATAATGAGATCGGTATCGATAAGTTGGCGCAAGACAAGATAGCCTATTACTTTGAGCAAAGCAAGAAATACCTCGATGCTGTCAGCGTAAGTGTAGAGCGCAAAGAAGAGTTAGAAAAGTATGCGCAGAAAATGATGAAGAGACAGTACTAGTTAAGTGAAGAGTAAAGAACGAAGAGTGAAGAATTCTATAGTTTTCTTATGATAAACATTATTGATACTCATACGCATCTCGATGCCGAGGAATTTGACGAGGATAGGGCGGAGGCTTTCGCTCGTGCCAAGGAGGTTGGAATCGCAAAAGTATTCTTGCCTGCCATCGACGTGAAGACCACCCACGCCGTCTTATCACTTAGCAAGGAATATCCTGGCTATGCCTATCCGATGATAGGACTGCATCCTGAGGAGGTGAAGGCGGATTGGAAGGATCAGCTTGCTGAACTTCGCAAGATTCTAGATTCCTATCATGATTTTATAGCAATCGGAGAGGTGGGATTGGACTACTATTGGAGTCGTGAGTTCGAGCACGAACAGTTGGAGGCTTTCGAGGAACAGGTGAAGTGGTCGATAGAGACCCAGCTTCCCCTGATGATTCACTGTCGAAAGGGACAGAATGAGATGGTGCATCTCTTGCGCCAATACGAGAAAGAGCTGCCTGGTGGTGTGTTCCATTGCTTTACAGGCAACCAAAAGGAAGCCGAGGAACTCCTCTCGTTTGATAACTTCGTGCTTGGCGTAGGCGGAGTTTCCACCTTTAAGAGTAGCCATCTCAGGGAAGACCTGCCTGCCGTCGTGCCGATGAATCGCATTGTCTTAGAGACAGATAGCCCCTATATGGCACCTGTGCCATACCGAGGCAAGCGAAATGAGAGCGCCTTCGTGGTGGAGGTCTGCAAGACCTTGGCTCAGGCATACGGTGTGACGGAGGAGGAGTTTGCGGAGCAAACGAATCAGACGGTAAAGCGAATCTTCTTAAAATAACATAAAAAATGACGAAAGATTAGGTTATTCCGAGGAAAAGTGATACTTTTGCACTCCGAATCGCAAAGGCTCATAAAAAGCCAATGCGAGGAGATTTCTTCGGAATAAGAAGGAAAGGTGCTCGAGTGGTTGAAGAGGCACGCCTGGAAAGCGTGTAAACCCCTAAAGGGTTTCGTAGGTTCGAATCCTATCCTTTCCGCTTTTTTGTATATATATAATAAGGTATATGAAGAAAGATACAGCTATTGCGCGTTTCGCAATATTGATTTTCACAATGATGTGTTCTCTGCCGATGATGGCGCAAGATGAGAACATGGGTTTCCACCAAGCTCTTAAGACTAAGTTTATCGAAGGTAACGCTGGCTTTATGTCGCTCGTTGCCATCGCCCTCATCGTGGGTCTTGCGTTCTGCATCGAGCGCATCATCTACCTCAGTCTCTCCGAAATCAATGCCAAGAAACTGATGCTCGACATCGAGGAGAAGGTGAAGGCTAATGATGTGGAGGGGGCGAAGACGCTCTGTCGCAACACCCGTGGACCTGTGGCTTCCATCTGCTACCAGGGGTTGATGCACATCGACGAGAAACTGGATGACATCGAACGTTCGGTGGGCGGTTATGGTACGGTACAGGCTGCCAACCTCGAAAAGGGATGCTCTTGGATCAAACTTTTTATTGCGATGGCTCCTTCTCTCGGATTCCTCGGAACGGTCATCGGTATGGTGATGTCTTTCGACCAAATACAGCAGGCAGGCGACATCAGTCCTACCATTGTGGCTTCGGGTATGAAGGTGGCTTTGATTACCACTATCTTTGGTATCATCGTAGCCTTGATACTTCAGGTGTTCTATAATTACATCATCTCGAAGGTGGAGCACTTGACCAGTCAGATGGAGGAGTCGGCTGTTGCATTGATGGACATCATCGCCAAGGTGAAGTGAAGAGAGAAAAACGAAGAGTGAAGAATTTTATTGCTTTATAGAGCAAGATAAGCTAATCGTAAAGTTAAATGTTCAAGTTTCAATTTTCAAAATCAAGATCCGCCGAGAAGATTTCGCAGCAGGTGTTCTATATATTGATAGCCTTGGCTGTGTTGGTCTTCGGTTTGTTCTTTTTGGTGGGCTACGACATGCCTTTCGAAGAGAATCCAGACTTCAATGCGCCTCTCTTCACCGACGTGCTCATCGCCTTGATGTGGATGTTCTTGGTGGGAGGAGTAGGCTTGGCGGTCTATTCGATGATCAAGGACTATCGCAAGAGTAAGTCGGAGGCGGTGGTTAACGGTGTGCCTGTACGTCGCATCTTCCGATTTACTTGGCTGGGAATGCTATTGGCTTTGGTACTTACCTTCACCCTAGGCTCCAGCGACCCGATGCTCATCAATGGCGAGAACTATGCCGACTGGCTTTGGCTGAAGCTCTCGGATATGTTTGTCTTGACATCCGTCTTGATGTTGGTGGCAGGTATCGGAACTGTCATCTTCGGAGCTACCCGATACATCAGGAGATAATGAAGAATGAATAATTAAGAATTAATAATTAGGGCAATGCTGATAAGGAGAAAGCGACACGAGACCCCAGGACTGAATACCACTTCCACAGCCGACATTTCGTTTATGCTGTTGATATTCTTCCTGGTCACCACATCGATGGATGTGGATAAGGGATTGTTGCGCCAACTCCCTTCGCCTGAGCCTCAGAAACAGGAACGTCAGGAGTCGGTGGTGGACAAGAATACGCTGATGGCTATCCACCTGACGGCAGGCGACACCCTTCTCGTGAACGATAAGCCGATGAAGGTGTCTCAGTTGAAGGACGAGACCGTTCGTTTTGTGCATCGCTTGGGTGCCAAGCACTTGATTAGCATCGAGAGCGACCGTGATGCGGATTACGACCTTTATTTTCAGATGCAGAATCAGTTGATGGAGGCATACGATGTGCTTCGCAACGAGACCGCCCAGAAAAAATATGGCAAGCAGTATGCTGCATTGGCCAGCGACCAGAAGGAAAAGGTCAGAAAACTCTGTCCGCAGCGTATCACCGAATCCTACGCCAATGCCATGGCTCATACAGACAAGAGCATTGACGAGAATGCTGAGGAGAAGCAAGGGGAAGAAGTAAATGGAGATACAGATGGCAAGTCTGCTTCTGAGGCATCGCAAGATAAGAAAGGAGGCAATCAATGATTCGTTTTCGTAAGAAATCGCACGAGGTTCCAGGGCTGAACACATCATCCCTGCCAGACCTCATATTCTCCGTACTCTTCTTCTTTATGATAGTTACCCACATGCGACAGGTAACCTTGAAGGTGGAGTGCCGTGTGCCTCAGGGCAAGCATCTTACCCGACTCACCAAGAAGTCGGCGGTAAGCCATATCTATATAGGCAAGCCTACCCAGGATATGCAGGGCAAGTATGGCAAGGACACCCAGATACAGCTCAATGATAAGTTTGCCACAGCCCCAGAGGTGATGGACTATATCAGTGCCGAGAAAAAGCGTATGTCGCCAGAAGACCAGAAACTGATGACCGTTTCCATCAAGGCAGACAAGGATACGAAGATGGGTGTGATAACCGATGTAAAGCAAGCCTTGCGACAGGCGAAGGCATTAAAGATAAGTTATTCTGCCCAAGAAAAGGACTGATATAACCTAATAAAAAGCTCTTTTCTGCCATACGAAAAGGAAAATAATATTAAATTATAATTATTTTCTCGTGAAAAGTTGCATTTCTTAAATATTTATGCTAACTTTGCACGCAAATAATAATAAGTATGGCAAAACAAATTATCGATTCATTGGATAGACAGATCCTGAAGTTGATTTCTCAGGATGCTCGTATCCCATTTTTGGAGGTAGCTCGTGCTTGCAATGTCAGCGGTGCGGCTATTCATCAGCGTGTGGCAAAACTTACCAACTTGGGTATCATCAAGGGTTCCCAGTTCCTCATAGATCCAGAGAAGATAGGTTATGAGACTTGTGCTTACATGGGCTTGTACCTGAAGGACCCGGAGAACTTCGACCATGTGGTGGAGGAGCTCAAGAAGATTCCTGAGGTAGTGGAATGCCATTATACCACAGGTGGCTTTGATATGTTCATCAAGATTTACGCCATCAATAACCATCACCTCTTGGAGATTATCCACGACAAGTTGCAGCCATTGGGCTTGTCTCGTAGCGAGACCATCATCTCCTTCAATGCTGCCATCGACCGCCAGTTGCCTTTGATTGATATGAAGGCTGTGGAAGAGGAGGAAGCTGAGGAAGAAGAATAATCCTGTAGGGTAGAACGCTTTGAAGGGGGGCATAAGTGGCTTATGTCACACCCTCTTGTTTAGATAAGTGAGGAATGAGAACGAAATACCGTTTTCATTCCTCATTTCTTTTTCTATTAGCTTCCAGTCGGATTTGTCGAAGTCGGGAAAGAAAACGTCTGCCTTTGGGGTTGATTCTTCGGCTATATTTCCTACTTCTAGGCTAATTTCATCTTTTCCTCTCCCCTCTACGACCGTGAGGTAGAGCTTGTCGACAAATGGCAAAGCCTGTCGGTAGATGCTCTCTCCGCCGATAATGAAAACTTCCTCGGCATTATAGTTGGGTGTCAAGGCTTTATTGTGTTTCAAAATCTTCTCTTGTATCAAAGTATCTTCTTGCTTTAGGGCTTTCTCTAGTGAAGGATAAACCTCACATCCCTCGATGTGCTGAATACTACGAGAGATAACGACATTCCTACGGTTAGACAAAGCTCCATGGGGCAGCGACTCGTAGGTCTTTCGCCCCATGATAATCGTATGGCCAGTGGTCAATTTCTTGAAACGAGCCATGTCCTCCTTGATATGGTAGAGCAGTTGGTTCTGATAACCAATCGCTCTGTTTTCTTTTGCGATGCAAGCGATAATGCTAATCATACTTCTTTAAAATAATGCAAATGTATCATTGTTTGGGGATATAATGTCAAGGAAATACTTGATGATGCACATTCTCGTGTTGCAAAAATACGAATAATCCTTGATAATACAAACTTTTCGGCAAGAAAAATCACATAAAAGTGGATTTCTTTGACATATTTGTGTTTGATAATGTTAAATTGTGAGATAAAACTCCCTGCTCCTTGCCGTGCTTGCTTATAATGTCGGTCCCTGTAAGAATTTAGGGAATGGAAGATTTCAGAAAATCCTCCAAACAGAACTATTGTTGCTCTACCAGCCATAACTATACGTAACGCAACGTCGATATTGCAAAATCACACAAATTTGTAAGAAAATATGGGGTCATGTAATAAAAAAACGTAAATATAAGGCTCTAATAAAATAAAAAAACATTAATACGAAAAAATATTCGTATTTTTGCATAAGCAAAAATTGTAAACAGAAAAATGGCTACAGCTGATCAAATATTATCACTGATACGAAATCATTTGAACAACGATGATACGCAATTCAGAAAGGTTGCCCTGCAGATTTCCGCTGTGGAGGCAAGGAGCGGTCATGCCATAGTAGCACGCACCATACAAGAACTGCTCAACCAAAAGAAAACATCATTGGGGACTATACGCTTGGTGTCCAAAAACAAAGATGTGGATGACTTGTTGCTGCAAGTGGATACTTATGAAGACATGACAAGTTTGGTTCTTTGTCAGGAACTGAAAGAGAAACTGGACAGAGTCGTCAAAGAGTATTTAAAGAAAGAGACCCTAAGTAAGTACGGATTGGCAAACCGTAGAAAACTCTTGCTGTATGGAGCTTCAGGAACAGGAAAGACGATGACAGCCAGTGCCCTTGCAAAAGAATTCAACTTACCGTTTTTTGTAGTGAGAACGGAAAAAGTGATGACGAAATTCATGGGAGAAACAGGTCAGAAACTTGGTCGCATCTTTGATTTTATCAGCGAAGTACCAGCCGTATATCTGTTTGACGAATTCGATGCCATCGGTTCTCAGCGTGGAATGGACAACGAAGTTGGCGAACAACGAAGAATACTCAACACGTTCCTGCAATTGTTGGAACGTGATGATTCTGACAGCTTTATCATAGCTGCCACCAATAGCATAGAATCCATAGACAAAGCCATGTTTAGGCGATTTGATGATGTCATAGAGTATAAATTGCCAGATAGAGAACAGCGATTGGCATTGCTGCGTGAATATCTCTATACTGCCAAGAACTTGGATTTCTCATCTGTAGAACCACTATTTGATGGCATGAGCCATGCCGAAATCAAGATGGTATGCGCAGACATATTCAAAGAAGCACTACTTAATGACAAGAAGATAGACTATTCACTGGTTCAGACAATCGTGAATATGCGCCATCAGGTAAATTATCAAATCAGCTAAATAATGGAACGATATGCATAAAAAACATTTCTTTTTAGGCAACAAAATAGCCGAAGCCAAAGAGTTTTCGCCACAGAGCCAAGGCTTTGGAGGTCATTCCCTACCGACAAGAGACAGGGCGATACATGCCAGAATGGTGAAAGAACAATACGAAACTGTAATAAATCATACAGTTGCTCGTTTGGAAGAAAGAGCGAATCAGGGTCAGCCTACGGCTAACGGAATTTATGTTGATTTGAAAATGGACAAAAGCTTCGTGCCAGATTCCTTAGGCAAGCAAGACAGTCCAAAAGGTGCAACCATCATGAAAGTAACAGATAACGGAGGTGAGAACGATGTTGATGTTACAGTATATGTAAAGAAAGACAAGAAGGACTGGCTTAAAAACAAAGCTGACGAATATTCCGACAAAGACACCAAAAAAGGAAAACCTTGCAATGAAAAGTTAATCGCCCCTATCAATGGCATAGCTGCAACTGATATTCGTACTCTCTATGTGTCAGCTGAAGAGTTTGGTACAATACCAGAAGCAGGTTCATGCTTTTATGAGCTATGGATGAGCCATAACAAAGAAAACTGCAACGAAGGCATTGAAATCACTTTGTCGCAACTGGGAATTGAGAAAGCGACAGAACCTTTGCTCTTTGATGGCGTTGACGTATGGCTAATCAAGGCAACCAAGCAACAGCTTTGCACGCTGCCGCTATCATTAGGCTATATAGAAGGCATTCGTCCCTATCATAAGCCATCTGTTCTTACGAGTAGCAAACCCGAAGCCAGAGAATGGAGTGAGCTTATCAAAGGAGAAATTTCCTATAGCGATAATGCAAACAATGTGATTGTCGGCATATTGGACTCAGGTGTGAACAACGTACACGAGCTGCTAAGTCCAGTATTGCCAGACGAGCGAATGGACGTAGCCATTGGCGTGATGGAAGCAACAGACAAGACCGACCACGGCACAGGTATGGCAGGACTTGCCTTGCTTGGCGACTTGACAGACATCGCCTACCAACGAAACACGCCAATAGATGTGCGTCATGCGCTGTCGTCGGTTAAAATCTATGAAGCAGGGCATGAAACACCTAAGGAATTTTATGGAGCAGTCATTGAAGAAGCCATAGATAAAGCTTCGGATATGGGTGCTTCCATACAATGCATGGCCATTACGGACGAAAGTTCATATAACGGTATCGCCACTTCCAGTTCAGCTGCGCTTGACGAAAGCATCTATCACCAAGGGGAATGTGATAGATTGGTCTTGGTTTCCGCAGGAAACATACAGACAGGCGATGTAGACCATAACAACTATATAGAATCTTGCAAAGCAAACGCAGTGCAGAGTCCTGCACAGGCGTGGAACGCACTGGCTGTAGGAGCCTATACCGAAAAGACTGTCGTAAGCGATGATGGTTATGAGCCATTGGCAGCCCCTGGCGGTATTTCGCCATACTCTTGCAGTTCATACCCTTGGAATGAAAAACGCAACAAGCCAGAAATAGTGATGGAAGGTGGAAATGTTGCTTATCATGCCATGCTCAAAGAAACATCACATAGCGATTTGAGCCTTGTAACAACCAGTAATGAGCCAGAAGAACCGTTGGAACCTTTCAATGCAACCAGTGCTGCAACAGGATTGGCTGCAAGACTTGCTGCACGCATAAAAGTAGAGAATCCCCAAATGTCAATGCTCTCCATTCGAGGGATGATGGTACATTCTGCCCGATGGACGGATGAAATGAAACGCATAGACAACATTGATGAACGTATGTCGCTCTGTGGTTATGGCGTGCCAGATGAGGATAAGGCTATATACAGCAACGAAAAGTGCGCAACCTGCATTTTCGAAAATCAACTCAGACCATATACCCGAAAAGGAAACCGCAATATTTACGACCAGATGCATTATTATGATTTGCCATGGCCTAAAGAGCTCTTGGAAGATATGGGAGATGAAGACGTGAGGATTCGCATCACCTTATCTTATTACGCAAAGCCCTCCCCTGGTTATGCTGGGCGAACAGACAAGTACCGTTATCCGTCTGCCACATTGCACTTCGATTTGAAGACAGCAACAGAAACTAAAGAGGAGTTTCTTTGTCGTCGAAACAAACATGAAGGAGAAAAGACTACATCAAATGATGCTGGTAGGTGGAATGTCAAACAACAAAGACGAGAAAGGGGTACAGTGCAATCAGACTGGATAGAATGTACTGCCGCAGACTTTGCAGAAATGGATAAAATAGTAGTATATCCCGGACCTGGTTGGTGGAAAGAGAGAAAATTAGACAATGTGGGCAACTCTGTTCCATATTCTCTTATTGTATCAATAGAAACCAAAGAGACAGACGTATACAACGCTGTAGAAACAGTCATCAGAAATCGTATTAGAGTGCCTATTGCACAAGAAGTATAATATTACTCCATAGAAACATTCAAGAAGGGCAGAGCTAAACACTTAGCCCTTCTCATATTTTGCGTCTACGATATGTAGTACCACCAAGAACACTTCACTTTTCCACTTCACACAATATACTTGGTTATGCTGATGCTTTAATGGCAAGAACATTATTCACCATTAAAATTAAAGCATCATGACAACAATAAAAGTAAAGTTCCGTGCATCCTCTGTTCCAGGCAAGGAAGGCACATTGTATTATCACCTCATCCACCAGCGCAACCTGCGCTGGATCAGTACCGACTATCATGTCTTTCCCGAAGAGTGGAACGACAAGAAGTCGGCTATCATTATTTCTAATCACAACAACCGACAGGCACATCTGCTGCTCATCCAGTCGAAGATAGATTGGGAGATGAAGCAGATGCTGCGC
>CAVKXW010000052.1:0-20214 GCA_963660215.1 Bacteroidaceae bacterium
GTGAAGAGTGAAGAGATTTCTCCTATATTTTTTACCTATAGGCTTCATTCATCAGATACAGGCCAAATAGTTCTTCCGATACAACGCTTAGCTCCAAAATAAGGAGTAATAGAAGAAGTCGTATAATAAAACAAACAGAGCAATGTGGGCTGAAAGTTGAATTATCAAAAAGTGGTAAGTTTACCACTTTTCGTCACTTGAGATGCTTGAATAAATTCGTCAGTTTGAACTGACGAATTATAAATACTTGTCTGCTTTGACTATTTGCAGTAACTTGGTGTCAGACTGGCTTAATTCAAGTACTAGTGGGAACAACGAAATGTAAGGGGAAGCCACGCCAGAAGGAATCAAGGTAGAGTTTGAACGTATCGGTTTTCATACAAAGGCAACGGAGAATACTTCATCAATGTCTTTGCTGTAGTGCCTAACAAAGTTTTAGCAGGAGATGATGGCAACTATTATTTCATAGGTACCATCATCTTCTCGTCAGATACTGATGGCTTAGATACTTATAAGAAATATTCGCCTAACTATTCGAAATCGGTAAATAGATATAACGGTGGCGATACCCATCTCATTATTCTATATTGAGAGTTACATTATTTGCGACTGTAGCATCAACTTCGTAGCCTGCAGGCATCTCTGCTTTTCCTCCACAAGGAAAAGGAAGACAAGTGCAGCAGAAAATTACTACAGATAGAGCCGTGCGATTTGCCCCCTTAATGTAAACATCACTTGACGCAAATGGCACCTGGTCTCCTGACGGCAACGTCAAATAACGGAGTTTTATTCCCAAACGTCCTCTTGTGCCAAAAGCAGTAGAACGTTTTGCCTCATATACAGTTCCTTTAGCCAATGTGCCTACAGGTATTGCAACTTTACCATCAATCTTAACATCTCTACTAACACGAAAATCAACACTTTCACCTTCATGCACATCCACCGCTTTCACAGATTTTACTGCCTCCAAAGGAACTGTTGTTCCAGCTTTAACAACTACTGTTTGTTGAGCAAATGAGACAAATGCACTAAACAAGAACAAAGTACTAAACAAAATTTTCTTCATACCTTATCATCTATACCAACTGTTTCCCAGAAGTTAGGTAATTAATAAAAGGAAAAGCGTGGGAACTATTGCCGTTACCAAGACTGAGGTTGTGGAAGGACCTGCTAAACGATAACAAACAATAGCCCACGCTATGAGGTATATTATCCCTTTTAAAAGGGTACAATAATCCCATGCGTGAGCAGCATTGCCATCATCCTTGTTTAGCTTGAAACTTCCACATTTCAGTCTTTGGATAATTACAAAACGCTCTATGTTATGTTGAGCCTTCATCACGACAAGTCTTTTCATGCCGCTCCAACTCGATTGCAAAGATAGTGATTATTTGTGAAAGTTGTATCAAAAAAGGCAAGAAATTTAAGTCGAAAAGATAATTTTTCTCCTTTTTCTTTGTTTTTGTTGAGAAGAAAGGTTATCTTTGCGGTCTTAAAGGTATCATTATAAATACATTGCAATGACAATAGACGACATAAAACGACTGATAGCCAATGACGAGAACCGCCATTTGGAATTGAAGAAGACCACAGACGAGTTGAAGGAGGGGATGCACACGGCTTGTGCGTTCCTCAATGGAGAGGGTGGATGGCTAATCTTTGGCATCGCACCCACTTCCTTGCGTATCCTCGGACAAGAGGTGAACGATAATACGCAAAAGGAAATCGCTTTGGCTTTGAGTGGTTTGGAACCTGCCGTGAACGTTTCTGTGCAATATGTGGATGTGCCAGAAAGACAAGGCTGTCAAGTCATCGCTATGCATTTTGAGGCATTTGTTTGGGGACATCAGCCTTACACGTATCATGGTTGCCCTTATTATAAAGTGGAGAGTACGACCAAGATGATGCCTCGTGAAATGTTTGAGGATAGGTTGCGTGCCCATAAGCCAAACTTCTATTCTTGGGAAAGACAAGTGGCAGATGGGGTGAAGATTGCCGATTTGGATGAGAAACAGATAAGAGGCTCTTTGCGCTTGGGTGTGGAGAAAAGTAGAATGCCATCTTCGGCTCTTACTGAACCTTTGGAGGATGTACTGGATAAGTTGAGCCTGTTGAGTGATGGCAAGCCCAACAATGCTGCGGCTGTGTTGTTCTCTACCAAGGCTTATCAATACACCCAATTGAAACTCCGTATGGCTCGCTTCCGTGGAATGGATAAAACGGAGTTTATTGATAATCAACGAGTGGAGGGTAATTTCTTCCAGTTGTTGGATGCAGGTATGGCTTTCTTCTTGAAGCACCTTAATATGAGTGGAAAGATAGTGGGTTTCAGACGTGAGGAAAACTTGGAAGTTCCTGCTGAGGCTTTGCGTGAAGCCTTGACGAATGCCCTTTGTCATCGCCAATTTGAGAAGTACAACTTGACTCCGAGCATCGCCATTTATGACGACCGTGTCGAGATAGAGAACCCTGGGATGTTTCCTGCTCAACTAAGTGTGGAGACCATCAAAAGTCCACATAGCTCGTTCCCTTACAATCCTATAATAGCGGATGTGCTGTACAAGACAACTTTCTTGGAGAGTTGGGGCTCTGGCATCAAGCGAATTATGGACGCTTGTCATGAGAGCAATGTTGCAGAACCAAAGTGGAGCATCAACTGTGGTTTTGTTTGTGTTACATTCGTTCGTCCGATAACAGACCCTATGAAAGAGCCTGTAGGATTGCAAAAGGAACTAAGTACGAACCAAGTACGAACCAAGTACGAACCAAGTACGAACCAAGTTCGAGATTTGGTTTTTGCAATGCCAAAGGAGTATGTGTCTTTAAGTAAAATGATGGACTTGTGTGGTTTGAAGAGCCGAATGCGTTTTAGGACAACTTATGTTCTCCCAGCCTTGGAAGACCAAGCCATAGAGCGTAAATATCCAGACAATCCTAATCACCCACGTCAGCAATATCGCTTGACGGAGAAAGCTCTCGAATGGAAGGCTAATCAAAAGGGCGAATCGGAAAGTTTGTAATTTCAAGATAAAAAGGTACGAGCCTTGAAGCAACTGCTAAAAGTCAGCTTCAAGGCTCGTTTACTTTACTCGATTCTCATCAGAAAATCTGTCGTATCAACTCCGATACAGCTTCGCTCCATGTTCGTAAGAAACATATACCAAAGCTATACCAAAGTTATACCAAACATATACCAAAGATATGTTTGCTTCGGGTTACCACCCCAGATTCACGCTTGCTCCAGCCATGACCCACAAGCCTGGTTGCTTGATGGCGGCGAGGTCGTAGTATCTGTGGCAGGTGAGGTTGTCTGCCTTCACGTAGATGCTGTACTTCTTGTCGTCCCACATCAACTTGCAATCCACCTTGGTGTAAGGATGGTAGCCGTTCATGCGCTGCTGCCATCTCACGCTCCAAGAGGCGGAGAGTTTTTTCCATATCTGATGGTCGAGACCGAAGACAGCCTTGTGCTTCAAGTACTCCAAGGCATAGAGCGACTTCAGGATGGTGGCATCCGTCTTATGGTCTTGGTAGATGTAAGCATAGCCCAACTTGATGCGAGTGATGAAACTGTGCGGAATCAACTCCTGCATGTAGATGGTGGCATCGAGGTTGTAGCCCATGTTGTTGAGCTTCCCGATGTTCATCACATGGTATTTGCTGTCCTGCTGCTCGGTCTCCGAAGTCTGAACCCAGTCTATCATGTCTGTGCCGTGGGCATAGAAACCGCTCAACACGGCGGAAAGACCCGTCTGGCGATAGCGAGTGCCAATTTTGAAGGTGGAGTTCTTCTCTGGATTCAAGGTGATGTCGCCTTGCTGCACCACATTACTTATATATAGGTCGGTGTAGGTAGGCATACGGAGAGCCTTGTTCCAAGAGGCGTAGAACTTCCAGTTGTCGTTCGGACGATAACTTACATCCACTCCTGGATAGAAGCGGAAGTCATTGTCGAGACCTGTGTTCTTGTTGGCAAGCACGCCTGCCGAAAGAGTGAAGCCACCGAAGATGAAGTTGTGCTCCAACATGATGTTGGTGTTGGTGCGCTCGCCCTTGTGGTCGTACTTTCTGTCGGAACCCGAAATGTCCTTGTAGTCGTTCTCCGCAAGGGCGGAACCCAGGGCAGTGGAGTAGATGCGCTCCTTGCTGATGTCGAATCCGACGGCAGTCTTGCCCAAGAACCAAGAGAGATTGGCGTTCAATCCACCGCCCCAAATGTCGAGGTCGTGGTAATTCTCGCCAGCTTTTGCTCCCTCCTGACCACGAATCAACTGATAGTGGTCCTTGAACTTATTATAATATAAGGTAGGAGATACCTCCCAAATTTTTTCTTCCTCCGTCTTCGCCTTATTGTGCAGGCTCAATTTGAGCGAAGCCATGCCATGGTCGGTCTTCTCGTATTGGTTGTTGTATTTGGCAGAGTAAAAGGTATTCGCCCCATAGCTTTGTGTGGCGATGCCCACTTGCGCCCCGATGTCGAAGCGATGGTCGTAGCTCAAAGAAATATTTCCATAGCCTTGTCCCTTCTCGAAATCGCTGTTCTCCGTACCTCCATCCGAACGCTTGTAGCCACCGCTGATGGAATAGGCTTGTGTCCACTTGCCCTTTTCCCAAGCAGCTTGCGCTCTTCCTTGCGCCCCAAAGCTTCCGAACGAACCGCCCTCTACGCTTGCCGAGATGCCATCGTTCACGGCTTTCTTCGTCACGATGTTGATGGCACCATTGAATGCTGAAGTTCCGAATACACGTGAAGCCGCCCCTTCGAGCACTTCGATGTGGTCGATGTCGGCGAGAGCAACAGGAAAGTCTGAGGCATTGTGACCCGTCTGAGGGTTGGAGATGTTGACTCCATTCAAGAGAATGGTAATCTGGTCGAAGGTTCCACCGTTGATGGAGATATCCGTCTGAACACCAAAGCCACCACGCTGACGGACATCCACGCCAGTGGCTAATTTCAATACATCGTTGATGGTCTGCACCGACGCACGATGAATGTCGTCGCGGGTAATGACAGACACAATCTTTGGCGACTGCTCCACAGTCATCGGCGCACGAGAGCCAGTTACGCTCACCGCATCCAGCTCGTAGGCCTTTCCGCCCTTGTAGAGGGTGGAGTCAACCTTCGTGCCCTCGGTACTAACGCCCTCTGCCTTGGCGTGGCTCAAAGTGGCTACGCTCAATGCGCCCACGAGCACCTCTCTTCCCAAGACGGAGAAGAGCGAGTAGCCCTTGTTGGAGAAGCGATTGAACTTCAAGCTGTTGCGCTTGTTGAAAATTGTTTTGTACATTAATTAAATGTTTATAAATGATTAAATACTTGAAGCCCTCCCCATAGGATGGGAACGGCTTTCGGGGTGCAAAGGTACTGCAAAATGGCTTGTTATCGGCACACTTAGTGATAAAGAACGTTAAAAGTGCAACGGATTCTGTTATGTTTTCGTCCTATTTTGCGTATATAAGAGCAGAAGGTGGTCAATAGGAAACTGTTAATCACAGATGTTTAATCAACATAGAAGATATGGAGAGAATTCTAATCAGTCTAGGCTTGCTGTTAGCCTGTTCGCTAACTACCATGGGAGCAATTACTCCTAACAGGTCGGCGTTGCCTAAAATTTCAGCAGATGACAATACTTTGGCTAAGGATACCGCTGCATGGGATTCCGCCGCTTGGGAGAAAGCTCTTGAGATGGTGACGGTGGACGGACAGGACAACATCAAGGTGAACAACAGTTCCACATTTAAGGTGTACGTGAACGGCAAACCCAACAATATGATGAGCAACAATCCGAGCGAGGTACTGAAGAGTATGCCTGCCAACAGCATCAAGAAGATAGAGGTCATCACCAACCCTGGTCCGAAGTATGATGCAGAGGGCGTGGGGGGCATCCTCAACATCATCACCGTGGGCAGGGGCATGGAAGGTTATACGCTGACTGTTGGCACCAACGTAAGCACCAACGGTGTGGTAGGCGGCAATGGTGGAAACTAGTCGCCGAAAAATATAGCAAAATAAAATCTCTCTCAAAATATCCCCAGGTCTAGGCTTTGGCAAGCGTGCCAAGCGAGACCTGGGCTTTTCTTTTCTGTTATTTTTATAAGTGATTTGTTTGCTTTTTCGAATTATTCTTGTATCTTTGCATTATCTTTTAGGGGAGTATGGCATGAATATTGCAAATATTCTCCTTGTATCAATATAAAAATAATAAGAAAGGAACAGAAAACGATGGAAAAGTTTGATATTAAAACACTCAATGATAACGTGTTCGAGACGATTGGAAAGGAATGGATTTTGGTGACTGCTGGCAACAAGGACAAGTTTAACATGATGACCGCCTCTTGGGGTTGCCTCGGCTGGCTCTGGAACAAGCCTGTGGCTGTGGTCTTCATCCGTCCTGAGCGTTACACCCACGGACTGATAGAGGAAAACGAATACATGACTCTCTCTTTCCTCGGCAAGAGCGAGGAGGCACGCAAGATTTATAACTTCTGTGGCTCGAAGAGTGGTCGTGACCTCGACAAGGCGAAGGAGACTGGCTTGACCCCTGTGGAGACCGACAACGGTAGCATCGCCTTTGAGCAGAGCCGAATGACTTTCGAGTGCCGCAAACTCTTCAAGGATTCCATGACAGCGGAGAAATTTCTCGACAAGAGTCTCTTGCAATGGTATGGGGAGAAGGGGGGATTCCATGACGTTTACGTGGTGGAAATCACAAATGCCTATAAGAAATAAATAAGACTTAGTCAAGGTTTCTCGACAAAAACAATCGATTATGCCTCAAGAACAAACTGCAATACGTGAACGGCAGCGCACTCGGCTCAAGGAGCCTGGACGCTACGTGGTGATGATGTTCAACGACGACTTCACCCCGATGGACTTTGTAGTGGACATCCTCGAAACCGTCTTCTTCAAGTCAGCGGAGGAGGCTGAGACCATTATGATGAAGGTGCATCGTGAGGAGAAGGCTGTGGTGGGCATCTATAGCTACGACATTGCCAAGAGCAAGGTGGAGAAGGCGATGGAGCGTGCTCGCTCGCAGAAATATCCGCTCAAGCTCACTTATATGCCAGAGTAATATACGAAAAGCAAAAAGAAAGGAAAAGAATGGATAGTATGGGATTAACCCGATATATGAGCGTCTTGATGGACGATGCGATGAAGCAGGCTCGGTTCTTCGACCACGAGTTTGTGATGCCTGAGCACATGCTCCTGTCATTGCTTCGCCAGTACAGCTTCTGCCAGGCGCTCCAAGAGGAGGGTGTGGACAGCATGAAGATGCACGAAGACTTGGTGGGGTGGCTCGCCAAGCAGGAACGTGTGCCTGCCACGGTAAAGTATCTGCCAGAACCTTCCTCGCTCTTCAAAACCATGTTTGGCACGGCTTGTGCCCTCGCCGCTGCTGCCGACAGAAAGCTCGTCAACGTGCCTCACTTCGTGCAGGCGATGTTTGGCCTGCAAAACTCGGAGGCGGCATTCCTGCTGTGCAAGGCGGTGGGTGATAGGCAAGGCGAGTTCCTCGCCAGCGTAGACAGTTTTTATCCGCTCGACAATGTGCCTGGAGAAGGTAGCATCACGGTGGATGGAGACTATGACGATGATGATTATGATGACGACTACGACGATGAGGACGAGAGACAGCGAGTGCCTCAGGACTGGCACCTGCTCGTAACCTGTATCTCCGACAAGGTGGAGCAGCACAATCCGCTCATCGGTCGTGAGCAAGAGTTGGATAGAACTATCCAGGTGCTCTGCCGTGCGGAGAAGAACAATCCGCTGCACGTGGGCGAGCCAGGTGTGGGCAAGACCGCTCTGGTGTATGGTCTCGCCAAGCTCATCAACGATGGACAGGTGCCTGAGCGACTGAAGGGTGCTCGCATCTACAGCATGGACATCGCACAGATGCTTGCTGGTGCCCAGTATCGTGGCGACTTCGAAAAACGCATCAAGATGGTGATGGAGGGTGCCACCAAGGAGGGCAACTGCATCATCTATCTCGACGAGATACACAACATCATCGGTGCAGGACGTGGTAGCGACGGAGGTCCTGATGCTTCCAACCAACTGAAGCAGTACTTGGAGGCTGGCGACATCCGATTCATCGGTTCCACCACCTACGAGGAATACAACCGCTACATCGCCCAGAGCAAGGGCATCGTGCGCCGATTCCAGCAGATAGACGTGAAGGAGCCTTCGGAGGAGGAGGCCATCAAGATATTGGAGGGCTTGCAGCAGAAGTACAACAAGTTCCACGGCGTAACCTGTCGCAAGGATGCCCTGGAGTACGCCGTACACGCCAGTGCCAAGTACATCAGCAACCGATTCCTCCCCGACAAGGCAATCGACCTCATCGACGAGGCTGGTGCCTACCTGGAGGTGCATCCTACGGAGTATCGCCATCGCTCCTACGTGACCAAGGCGGTTATCCAGCAAATCCTCACCAAGGTTTGCAAGATAGATGCTGCCGCCATCAAGGACGAGGACAACGAGGCACTCTCTACCCTGCGCCAACGTGTGCTCGCCAAGATTTACGGTCAGGACAAGGCGGTGGACAAGGTGGTTGAGGCTGTGATGATGGCGAAGGCAGGGCTCGTGGACGATGACAAACCTTTGGCTTCGCTTCTCTTCGTGGGTCCTACGGGTGTAGGCAAGACCGAGGTGGCTCGTGTGCTCGCCAAGGAACTGGGCATCGAACTGGTGCGCTTCGACATGAGCGAATACACCGAGAAGCATACGGTGGCAAAGCTCATTGGTTCGCCTGCTGGCTATGTGGGCTATGAGGACGGCGGTCTCTTGACCGATGCCATCCGCAAGACCCCTAACTGCGTGCTTCTCCTCGACGAGATAGAGAAGGCGCACAGCGACATCTATAACATCTTGTTACAGGTGATGGACTACGCCCGACTGACCGACAACAAGGGACAGAAGGCAGACTTCCGCAACGTCATCCTCATCATGACCTCGAACGCCGGGGCGCAGTATGCCTCACAAGCTAGCGTGGGATTCGGTGGGGGCGTGAGCCGTGGCGAGGCGATGCTCTCGCAGGTGAAGAAGACCTTCAAACCAGAGTTTATCAACCGCCTCTCCGATACCGTGGTGTTCAACGACATGGACAAGCACATGGCTTCGCTCATCCTCGACAAGAAGCTCCGTCAGCTCGATGCTAAGTTGGTGGCTAAGAACGTAACGCTAGAGTTGACCGACAAGGCGCATGAGCAGCTCTTGGCTTGGGGCTTTACCAAGGAATATGGAGCCCGAGAGATGGATCGTGTCATCGGCAACCGTCTGAAGCCAATCCTCATGAAGGCTCTGCTTTTTGGCAAGCTCAAGAAGGGAGGAAAGGCTGTCGTAGACTTCGACGGCAAGGAACTCATTATTAAAAATGAGAAATGAGGAATGAGAAATGACAAATGAGAAGTTGGAAAATAGAAATTAGAACCCTCGTATAGTTATGGTATTCGAAATAGATGATACGGCAGACGAACTTTACTTCCCAGACCCTCATCTGGGCGATGACGATGGATGCTTTGCCGTGGGAGGCGACCTGAGCGTAGACCGCTTGCTCTTGGCCTATTGCAACGGCATTTTCCCATGGTACAGTTTTCGTGACCAAGACGAGCCCTTGTGGTTCTGTCCGATGAAGCGTTTTGTTATTTTCCCCGATGAAATCCACGTGAGCCACTCCATGCGTACGCTGATGAACAAGGACAAGTACAGCGTGGGTATGAACGAGGCTTTCGACAGGGTGATAAGGGAATGCGCCAAGTGTAATCACCGCAACGAGGAGGATGGCGCATGGCTCGGCGAGAACATCATCGAGGCCTACACCGCTCTTCACGACCAAGGCTTTGCAGCCAGCGTAGAAGTTTGGGACAACGAGACGGATGAGCTGGTGGGCGGACTCTACGGTGTGACGATAGGAAAAGTGTTTATCGGCGAGAGTATGTTCTCGCTCGTGCCTTCAGCCTCCAAGCTCGCGCTCATCTTTCTCGCCCGATTCCTACAGAAGAATGGGGGCAAGATGATAGATTGCCAGCTAGAGACTTCACATCTCAAGTCGATGGGAGGCAGATACATTTCCTATGAGGAGTATATGAAGATAATGAATGAAGAATAGGTATCTATTATATAATAAGGTATAAGGATTTCGGTAGAAAGAATGAGCGAAAAGGATAGAAAAGAGGAATTTGGGCGCATCTTCAAGTCCCAATATCCCAGTTTGTATTATTATGCGCTCCAGCTCTTGAAGGACGCTGAGGCAAGTCGCGACATCGTGAGTGAGGTGTTTACTCGCGTATGGGGCGACTTTGACTCATACGAACTGCAAACTCTCCCAGCTTTTCTGCAGAAAACCGTGCGCAACAAGTGTCTCGACCACTTGCGCCACAATGCCGTTCATGCTCAGTATGCTGACTATTATCTGCATGCGGTAGACGAATGCTACATGGGCGGAGAGGAGAATATGGAACGGCAGAGGTTGGTTGCGGAGATGCTCGACCTCTTGCCCGAGACCACTCGTCATGTTTTGGAAGAATGCTATCTTAACCACAAGAAGTATAGGGAGGTGGCAGAAGAAATGAATGTCTGTCAGGAAACTGTAAAAAGGCACATCATGAAAGCCTTGAAACTGTTAAGAGAACATTACAAGAAAAAGAAAACCTAAAAAGGTGTTACCGTTTTGGAAGGTTGAACGTATTATTTTAGGTAAAGAAATAGAAACATGATGAAGGAAATAGATATTTTTAATGATGAGAGCTTACAGAATGACATCCAAGATCTGGTTGCCATCGAGCAAGGCATGCTCCGTTCCCATTGCCCTCTTCCCAATCTCGATGAAGAGTTGGAGAAGATAATCGGCAAGGAGGAGATGGCTTCTGATGGAGAGGTCCATGAAGAGATTTCTGTGGAAAAGCATCGTACCGTGATGTTTCGTTCTTTGATGAGCGCATTGGTGGGTGCGGCAGCTATGTTGGCGATAGTTTTCGCTTGGCAGTGGTTGAAGGCTGATGGAACGGTTGCCAAGGGAAATCTCTTGGCAATGGAGAATTCAGAAAAGGGGGCTGGTCAGAACAATGAGGCTGTCATCCAAACCGCAGAAGGCGAGATGATAACTTTGACACTCGCCGATGGAACAGAGGTTAAACTCAACAGTAACAGTAGGTTGGTTTATCCCCATCAGTTCCAAAAAGGACAGGAGCGCAAGGTGCATTTGGAGGGTGAGGCTTTCTTCCGTGTGAAGCACGACGGAAAGAGTCCGTTCGTCGTGGATGCAGGAGGCGTCTTGACCAAGGATCTCGGTACGACCTTTAATGTACGTGCCTACTCAGACCATGACTGTAAGGTGACTTTGGTGGAAGGAAGTGTGGCTGTGCTTGCCAAGGGCACTAAGGCTAAGCCTATTGTATTGACCCCTGGTCAGCAATATTCCGTAGGTTCGGAAGCAATGCAGTCTCATGTTAATAATGTAGATACCGATGAAACCACAGCTTGGGCGGATGGCGTGTATTATTATCACGACCAGACCTTGGAACACATTGTGAGCGATTTGGCTGCTCGTTATCAGGTGGGTGTCGATTTCCACAATCAGCAAGTTAAGGCAGTGCATCTTGATTTCTCGGCAGATAGAAAAGGTTCTCTTGCCGAAGCAGTCCAGTTGCTCAATGACCTCGGCATTGCCAAGGTCTCGGTAAAGGGCAGGCACATCGTCGTGGAATAATAAGGTAAAAGGTATAAGGCTCCTGTGTAGGGAGCCTTATTTGTATTATGCAAAATATAAGCGAAATGATATTTTCTGTATTTTTTTGAAAGCTAATGTTACCACTTTGCTTTCAAAAACGTATTTCTAGTGTTAAGCTATAACAGAAACGATAAAAAGAGAGAATTATGAAAGAAGTAAGAAGTGTATTCATGCTTGTTGTCCTTGCATTGTGGATGGCATTGCCAGTACAAGCACAGAATGCAAAAGGCGGCATTACCATGTCGCTCCACAATGAACCTTTGGCCTCTGCCTTGCGCAAGGTGCAGCAGAAGTCAGACTACAAGGTGAGTTTCGTCGTGGAAGATGTGAAGTCTTATACCACGACTGTGCAGTTGAAGAATGCTTCGGCGGTAGGTGCCGTGAAGCAAATCTTGAACACCAAGCCTTTCACCTATTCGGTAAATGGCAAGTTTATCACCGTGAAGAAGGTGGCGCAAGCGCAGCCTTCACAGAAGAAAAGCGGAACCATCAAGTCTGACGTTCGCTATCTGGCAGGCAACATTGTCGATGAGGAAGGCGAGCCGATGATTGGCGCCACCGTGAGCGTTCCGGGTTCGCCATACGGCACTGTGACCGATGTGGATGGCAACTTCTCTTTCTATATTCCTGCCGAGTGCAACCAAGTGCAAGTCTCTTATGTGGGCATGGACTCGCAGAACGTGAAAATAAACGGCAAGGAAACCGTGAAGATTGTGATGTCGGAGAACAAAAACCTGCTCGACGACGTGGTGGTGACAGGCTATCAGACACTCTCCAAGGAGCGTGCCACAGGTTCATTTACCAAAGTGACAGCCGACGAGCTGAAAGACAAGCGATTGAGTAATCTCTCCACCGTGTTGGCAGGTGAGGTGGCTGGCTATAATGACGGTATGATTCGTGGCGTGACCACCATGAATGCCTCTACCTCTCCTCTCTATGTAATAGACGGATTTCCTGTGGAAAAGACCAAATTGACGGGCAATGGAAACAACATAGAGGAAGACCTCCCGGATCTTAACATGGATGACATTGAGAGCATCACCGTGCTGAAGGATGCTGCGGCAGCCTCCATCTATGGTGCCCGTGCTGCCAATGGTGTCATCGTCATCACGACCAAGAAATCTGCTGCCAAGGGTAAGACCAATGTCTCTTTCAACGCCTCGCTCACTTGGCATCCTTACTCTTATTATACAGACAACCTAGCCAACTCTGCCCTCGTGGTCGATTTGGAGAAGGACTGGGCTGCCCAGAACAAGAACCTCGTGGGTGATGGTGCTCAGGCTTACGCCCAGAACGTATTGAGCCAGAACATCTATCCTAGCTCGGGCATCCGTTCCATCCTGAATTATTATGCAGGCAACATCTCGGAGAGCGAGATGAACGCCACACTCTCTCGCTTGGCTAGCCGTGGCTACAATTACTACGACCAAGTGAAGAAATACGCCAAGCGCGATCCTCTCTACCAGCAGTACAACATGAATCTGGTGAACAACTCTGTGAACAATCTCTTCAAGGCATCTGTCACTTATAAACACGACACCTTGGAGGATAAGTATTCCAACAACCAGTCGTTGGGCTTGAACCTCACCAACAGCACCAACTTCACCAAGTGGCTCTCGCTCGACCTGGGCGCTTACTTGAAGATTGGTGAGGACAACACACAGAACTACAGCGTTTTGAGCCCTGGCTATTCCGTCTTGCCATACGATGACTTGGTGAATGCCGACGGTAGCTATTACACCAAGCCAATGAGCGAGCGATTCAGCGAGAGCACCATGGCAATCTATAACAAGTATGGTCTCTACAACATGGACATTACACCTATGGAGGAGCTGGACAGACAGATAACCACCAACAAGGAGTTGGCTCTGCGTACCTTTGCCCGACTGAATATTCAGATTCTTCCCTTTCTGAAGTATGCGGCTAGCTTCCAGTATGAGCGTTCCTCCTATCGTGGTGAGGGATTGCAAGACAAGGCTTCTGCCAGCGTGCGCAGCATGGTAAACGGCTATGCTGTGGCTTCGGGCGACAACTCGGTGAACTATGTGATTCCTTATGGCGACATATTGACTCGCACCGACCAATACACCTCGGCTTACAATTTCCGACAGCAACTGAATTTCGACAAGACTTTCAGCGATGTGCACAGCGTGACCGCCATCCTAGGTACTGAGACCATTCAGAACAAGCAGGAGTTGCACCGCAGCAAGCTCTTCAACTACGACTCGCAGATGCTTTCATCTACGCAGGTGAACAATGCAATGCTCCTCAGCGGTGTGAGTGGCGTGCTGGGTCGCAGCAGCATGACCGAGAGTGCTCTTGCTGGTAACTATGAGAATGTGAACCGCTACGTATCTGTGTATGGAAACGCAGCCTACACTTACGATGACCGTTACAGCGTGACGGGTAGCTTGCGTTGGGACCGCTCCAACCTCTGGGGCACCAGCTCCAAGTATCAAAACAAGCCTATCTGGTCGGTGGGTGCCAGTTGGATTGTGAGCAAGGAGAAGTTCTTCCATGTGTCTTGGGTGAACTATCTGAAGCTTCGCATTTCCGACGGTATTGCCGGAAACGTGTCGAAGAACTCTGCCCCTTACATGGTGGCTAGTTACAGTAACAATAGCCACGTGGGAGGAACCCAGGGTTATGTAACCTCTCGTGCCAACCCTTACCTGAGCTGGGAGAAGACCAACACGCTGAACATCGGTGTGGACTTTGCCTTGTTGAAAAACCGCCTCTCTGGAACCATCGAGTATTACAACAAGAAGGGTACCGACCTCTTGGCAAGCACCATGGGCAATCCTACAGAGGGATGGGGCTACAATACTTACACCATCAACAATGGTGAGATGTACAATCGTGGTGTGGAAATCTCCCTGAATGGCGAGATTCTCCGCGCCAGGGATTTCTCTTGGCGCACCAACATGACTTATGCCTACAATAAGAACAAGGTGACTTACGTGAACGTGAAAGCCCCTATGTATATTCTCCAGCTCGACTATCCTTCGGCTTATCCTATCATCGGCAACGAGTATAATGCCATCTATGCCTACAAGTGGGCAGGACTGAGCGAGGATGGACTTCCACAGGTGTATAATGAAAATGGCGAGAAGGTGACCAACCAACCTACCACCCTCGACGCCATCGTCTACGCTGGAACGACAACTCCAAAGTACAGTGGCTCGTTCGGAACATCGGTGAGCTACAAAAACTTCGACCTGAGCCTGCAGTTCCTTTTCGCTGGCGGTCATAAGATGCGCAACGCCAACCCTGCGTTCCTTCAGTGTTCTTACTCCAGCATCGGCTACATCAGCAACATCGCAGGTGCTAGCTCAGGGCTTGCCAATCGATGGATGAAGGCTGGCGACGAGGCTCACACCAATGTGCCTAAGGCTGTGTTTGCGGAGAGCGGGCTTTCGGCTTCGGCATTGTACAGTACTTATTATTATGCAGACATCAACATTCTTGATGCCAGCTACATTCGCCTGAACAACATCTCGTTGGCTTACCATTTGCCAAAGGCTGTGTGTCGCTCACTCTTCATGCAGAATGCTCGCATCCAGGCAAACGTGGAGAACCCATTCTTCTGGGCTAAGAGCGACCAGGCTAAGTATCAGCTCGGTGGATTCAACGCCACCAACTATGTATTGGGCATTTATCTCAACTTCTAGGAGAGTTGTGTTTTTTGAAGACAAAAAAGAAAGATTAAGATGAAAAAGAAAATATTATATACAGTGATGTTGATGCTGGGGATGACGATGGTGCTCTCCTCTTGCGACAACTATCTCAACATCGAGCCTAAGGGCAAGCGCATCCCTAAGTCGCTCGCCGACTATGAGGCTTTCCTGCGCTATGAATATGGAATGCACCGCATGCCCGTGACGCAGACCACCTATCTGCTGAACGACCAGTATCTCACCAACTCGTATGCGAGCTATTATCCTATGTACAAGGCCAACTACAACTGGGAGGAAGAGACCGATCGTGCCTACTGGAATAGTTCGGACGAGGGAACTTACTATGTGGCTTATGGAGCCATCAACACTTGCAACCTCATCCTGGAGGAAGTTCCTGGAGCGACCGACGGCTCGGACAAGGAAAAAGCCGAGGTGATGGCTTATGCTAAGGTGCAGAGGGCGATGAACTACTTCAACCTCGCCAACTATTATGCCAATACCTACGAGGCTTCCTCGGCAGCCACCAAGCTGAGCGTGCCTCTGATGACCAGCAGCTTGCAAGATGCAGCTTACCATCAGGCCACCATTCAGGAAATCTATGATTTCATCATCAAAGACTTGACGGAGGCCGTCGCCGACCTGCCAGACATGGGTGCTACTATCCTGCATCCAGGCAAGGGCGCAGCCTACGCCATGTTGGCTCGCACCTATTTGCAGATGATGGACTACGACAAGGCTCTCGAATTTGCCGACAAGGCTCTCGCCATCAATGGCGAGCTGGTAGACTGGGTGACTTTCTACCAAGAGCACAAGAGCCAGATAGATCAGGAGGGGGCTTATCCTTCGCTTCCTACGCCACTGGGATTCGACAGCAAGGACTGCTATAATTTTAAATATGGTGAGAGCTCCTATGCCTCCACCATCAACCGTATTCCTGTGGCAAGGGCTGCGGGATTTGAGGATGGAGACGCTTACTTCCTGAGCAACTGGAAGCTGAGAACGCAGGGCTCTGAAACTTACTACCAAGGTTTGACCAACGGCACCATCAATCTAGGTGGAATGCGCACCGTGGAGCAATATCTCGTCAAGGCAGAGTGCTTGGCTCGTAAGGGACAGTTGCAGGAAGCAATGGACGTGCTCAACCATGTGCGCCAATCTTACATCCTGCCAGAGAAGTATCAGCCTCTCGCTGCAACTACCGAGGCAGAGGCCATCCAGAATATTCGTCAGGCAAAGGACAACCAACTCATCTTCACCATCGTACCTTTCGGCGACGCCCGTCGCTACAATGCCGAGGGCACTTACGCCCGCACGCTCACCAAGGAGGTGGACGGCAAGCAGGTGAGCCTCACGCCAACCTCCCACCTCTGGACCTTCCCATTCCCACAGGGAGCACTCGACAACCCTGGCAATGGAAGCTTCGTGCAGAATGTGGAGAAGTAAAAAAGCGGGCTTCTTAGGTCTGCTCATAAAAAGACGTAATGAATAATCTCTCTAAAATAATAAAGAAACAATGAAGAAAACAATCTTATCAATGTCGTTGGCACTCCTCTCTCTCGTGAGTGCCAACGCACAGAGTGCCAACGAGAGCGTGGTGACTGCCACTATGATGGGAATTCCTGATGGAACGGAGATGCAAGCCATATTGGCAGCTACCCATCGTAGCGAAAAGCCTATCGCCACAGGTGTGGTAGAAGGCGGCAAGCTCATGCTGACCTTGCCAGTGTCGGAGGCTCGCTTGATCGGTGTGGGTCCTAAGGATGCACCATTTGTGTTCACTTATATGACCAAGGGTGGCGAGAACGTGAAGGTCTCGCTCACAGCCAAGAGCTACAATGATGGAGCCAACCATGGCTATTATGGCGAGAACGTAAAGGTGAGCGGTAGCAGCATGAACGATGAGTATGAACAGAAAATAGGCTCTGTGAAGAAAAGTCTAGATAAGCTTTATGCCGACTACCACAAGCAGTATGAGCCTATCAACAAAAAGATTGGCGAGGCTTGGAAGGCAAAGGACACCGTCTTGGTGAAGAAGCTGAGAGCTAGCGAGGAATTCCAAAACTTTGCCAAGGCAGAGGATAATTTCTTCAAGACCGTGGCCGCCTCGTACGAGAAGCTCTACGTTGACAACAAGGACTCCTGGTGGGGACCTTTCGCCATGCTTAACACGATGAGCTATTTTACCAAGGATAGCAAGAAGGAGTGGGCGATGTTCTCGGATGCCGCTAAGGAAAGTTTCTACGGTCAGTGTCTCAATGAGCAGGTGAACCCTAAGACCTTCGAGGGCGAGGCTCTGCCACAGTTCGACCTCCAGCAGCCTGATGGCTCGAAGGTGAGTATGGCAAGCTGTGTGAAGGACAAAAAGTATTACTTGGTAGATTTCTGGGCATCTTGGTGCGGACCTTGCCGCAAGGAGATTCCTAATCTCAAGAAGCAGTACGCTCTTTATAAGGACAAGGGCTTTGAAATCGTGAGTGTATCCATCGACAAGAAGGATGAGCAATGGAAGAAAGCCTTGAAAGAGGAGCAATTTCCTTGGCCTAATGGTGTGGATCGCAACGGTATCGCCGATGCCTATAAGGTACGTGCCATCCCTGCCATCTTCTTGGTGGATGGAGCAACGGGTAAGTGCATCGCCGAGAATATCCGTGGCGAGGAGCTCGCAACCAAGCTAGCAGAACTCTTCAAGTAAAAGAAAATATGCCTTTATAACAAAAGCGAGACGCAGTCATAGCGTCTCGCTTTTGTCATTATTTGGAAAGAGGGGATTTCAGAATATCGGAGTTCCGATGCATCCGTTAGGCATCTGGATGTGGAGCATGGCGCAGATGGTGGCTGCGATGTCGCTCATAAAGTGAGGCTGAGCCGTCTCGCCGTGCTGGATGTGCCACCCCATGAACACCAATGGGATGTGGGTGTCGTATGGATTCCAAGAGCCGTGGGTGGTTCCCTTCATGTTCCAGTAGTCGTAGTAGCCTGGCTTCAAGATTACCTGCACGCCACCGCTGCGCTCACGGTTGTAACCGTTGATGGCACGGAACTTCACGTCCTCTGGAATGCTTTCAGTGGCGGTCTTCTCCATGTCGAAGGCGTAGAGGATGCGCTTGTCTTTCTTCAGTTGGTTTACTGCGGTCTGCTTGATGGCTGCGTAGTCGAGGTTCTGCTGCTCGATGAGGTCTGTGTCGAAGAACACCTGGTAGTTCATCACTGCCTTTACGAGGTCGCCTGTTGCGGTAGGGTATTTCGCCTTCAATAGTTCGTTGAGCTCCTTCTTGCAGACACGGTCGTCCCAGTTGCCGGCAGGGATGTGCTGGTCGATGAGGTACTGGGCATTGTTCATGCCTCCGTGGTCGGCGGTGAGGAAGAGGAGGTAGTTGCCCTTGCCCACCTTCTGGTCGAGGTAAGAGAAGAAGTCTGCGAGCGACTGGTCGAGGCGCAGATAGCAATCCTCGGTCTCGATGGCGTTGATGCCCACTTGATGGCCGATGTAGTCGGTGCTGGAGCAGCTTACGGTCAGCATATCGGTCTCCTTGCCCTGTCCGAGGCTCTCACCCTCAATGGCTGCCTTGGCGAGGTCGAAGGTCAGACTGTTGCCCATCGGTGTGTTGCGGATAATCTTGTAGCCATATTTCTTGTAGAGGGTAGGTAGGTCGAGAGGCAAGAGGGCTTTCTCGCCGTCCACGATGCCGTTCTCGTAGTTGTTGTTGTCGGCTGTGCTCTCCTTGTAGGTGTCGATAGGGTAGAGTGTCTCCCACTTCTTGGAGAGATACTTCTCTGGCAACTTCTGCTTGTTGAACTTGTTCACCCAGTCTGGCAACTTATCCATATAGAATGTGCTGGTGATGAATTTGCCCGACTTGTCGTCGAACCAGTATGCGCCATTGGCGTGATGGCCAGCAGGAAGGATGGAGGCACGGTCTTTCAGAGCCACGCCCACTACCTTGGAGCGGTTGTTGGTGGCTAGGCGAAGCTCGTCGCCGATGGTGGTGGTCCACATGTTGCGAGGCGACATCAGTCCAGCCTTGCTGTCGGAACCCACAGGCTTTACTGTAGCGTCATCGGTGCAATAAGCCTTCTTGCCGTCTATCATGAAGCTGTTGCCAGCGATGCCGTGGATGCTAGGGCAAGCACCTGTGTAGATGCTGGCGTGTCCGATGGCTGTGACGGAAGGGATGTAGTGAATCTTGGTGTTCTCTACGCTGAATCCCTCGCCGAGCAATCGCTTGAATCCTCCCTCGCCGTAGCGAGCTTGGTAGCGATAGAGATAGTCCCATCGCATTTGGTCGATGACGACGCCCACGACGAGCTTTGGGCGTTCTGGTTGAGCCTGTGCCACGCCACAGAAGGCGCAAAGCACGAGGATTAGTTTAAAGATTTTCTTCATTTCCTTGAATATTTTTAATGTTTTCTGATTTTTCTTGTGCTGAGACTGACTATCGTCTCAGTTATTTCGTTTGCAAAGATACGACTTATTTGTTACAAAACCATAGCATAGCGGTGAAAAGTGATTGAAAACGGAATTTTTTGCCTTTTAGAGGAGGTTTGAACTGAGATAAAATTTCTTTCTAACATCTTCCAATATTCCAATTCTTCCAATATTCCAATAAGGGAAACTCAGATAATTCCTCTTTTTAGAGTCTCTATAACTACTTAATAACTAATTAGTTATATATAGATATATAGGAAATGGAATGCTCGAAAAAATAATTGGAAGAATTGGAATTGGAAGATTTCCCCCCTCGTCGGCCGTTTCAGTTTCAGTGTTTCAGTTGTTTTTTGAGAGTGTGCAATTTCCTCCTTTTTGT
>CAVKXW010000053.1:0-19728 GCA_963660215.1 Bacteroidaceae bacterium
GACTGTAAATCTGCTGGCTATGCCTTCGGTGGTTCGAATCCATCACCACCCACTTTTCCCAAAATAACTCAAAAAATTTAAGAGTCCTGCTTTCGAAAGAGAGCAGGACTTCTTTTTATATCGAACTCATAACACCAAGAAAGGCCCTGCGGCATAAGAACCACAGAGCCTTTTCCATTTCTCTTTTATTAATTGTTGTCTTATTTGGTATTCAATACCAACTTCTTTGATTTCAAGTTCTCGTCAGCGACGGTCAGTTCCACCTTGCCAGGCTTACTGCCCGCACGAAGAATCACGAGGGCAGAACCCTGGAAGAGGGAACGCTCGGATGTCTTCTCCAACTGGGTCTTGCCGATATGCAACTCATCCGAAGCAATGTTGCCATTGTCTACCGCCACGATGTCGGCATCGCCCTTCACCGTAAAGGTCAGCTTGGAGAAGGCATTCTTGTCTTGTGGGGTTACCACTCTCCTGCCCTTCTTGTCTACGGCATATACCCTGACGTGCATCAAGTCCTGTCCGTCGGCATGCCAAGTCTCAGCATCTGGCACCACCTTCAAGGCCACCGCCTCGCCCGTGGTTTCTATCTGATGACGAGCCACCACCTTACCGTTCTTCTTGGCTACTGCCACCAACGTGCCTGACTGATATTCGATGCCATCCCACTTGATGCGAGCACGCAGCTTAGGGTCTTCCGAGTTCTGCTTCACGCCAAGGCTCTTGCCGTTGAGGAAGAGCTCCACCTCGTCGGCATTGG
Organism: Bacteroidaceae bacterium; assembly: GCA_963660215.1. Classification (GTDB taxonomy): domain Bacteria; phylum Bacteroidota; class Bacteroidia; order Bacteroidales; family Bacteroidaceae; genus Prevotella. The sequence goes on from CAVKXW010000053.1 coordinate 758, forward strand.
TGTAGGTATAGAGCGATACCTTCTCGCCTGCCTCACGGTTCCAGTTCTCCGACAGCTTGCCTGCCGACACGTTGATGCCATTCCACTGCGTATTGCCGCCAGCCTTCTCAATGACACCGATATGCACCGTAGGCTCATCGCTGAACATGCTCTTCACGAAGTAAGCATCTGGCTTAGGTTGCAGGGAGAGGTCGAACACCCCTTGGTTCCATCCCTTCACAGGCCATCCCATGCTCTCGCCAAGATAGTCGATGGCTCCCCAATATGCCAAGCCCAGCACCTTGTCGCGATCCATCTCGTAGAAGTTTGGTCCCATCGCAGCGGTACTAGCCTCGCTCTGGTAGAACATCTTCTCAGGGTAACGCTTGCTGTCGCCAGGGAAGTACATGTAGCGATAGTTATAGGAGTTTACCTCGGTAGCCACCGCCAAGTCGGCAGGGATGCTGTCCGTCTCCAAGTTGCGGTAGCGAGGGTGCATGGCAACCGTGGTGAGACGAGTATCGTCATAGCGATGCAACAGCTCCTTCTGAAGCTTATAGGCGGTTACGCCCCAGTCGTTGAAAGGCAGGTTGCTGTATTGCTGCAACTCGTTGCCGAAGCTCCAGAGGATGACCGAAGGATGGTTGCGGTCACGCTTCACCCACTCTGGCACGTCCTTCTGCCACAGGCTCTCCCAGTCCACTCTGCCACCGGCATACTGCGTGAGCCACTTGTCGTAAAGCTCATCCACCACCAAGATGCCCAGTCGGTCGCACAGCTTGAGGAAGTCCTCGCTATAAGGGTTATGCGAAGTACGCACATGGTTGAATCCAAACTCCTTCATCATCTTCAGTCGCTTCTCGATGGCACGAGGATAAGCCGCCGCACCGAGTGCACCGAGGGTGTGATGGTTGGCGTAGCCCTTCAGCAACACCTTCTTGCCATTCACGAGCAAGCCTTGCTGTGGGTTCATCTCGATGGTACGCACGCCAAATGCTTCACGTATCTGGTCGGCAATGTTCCCCTCATTGTCATAGAGCGTCACCTCGGCTGTATATAGATAAGGTGTTTCGCAAGACCACAACTTGGCATTGTCCAACTTGATGCTTGGCAACTCATACTCTCTGTCTCTCCACTTGGCATTGAAGTCGACATCCGTCTTCTGCTGAGCCACCACCTTGCCATCGGCATCCAAAATTCTTACCTCCACAGGCATTGCTGCCTTGTTCTGCCCCTTGGCTAGCTTCTGTTGGTTGACTATCTCAGCCTTGATTTTCACCTCGTTGTTGTTGACCGTGCGGATAAAGAGTGGATGGCGAGGGAAGAAAAGCCGAGAGTCGGTCACGATGAGATTGACATCCCGATAGAGCCCGGCACCAGTAAACCAGCGAGAGTTGTTTGGGTCGCGAGTGTCAGCCTTGACGGCAATCTCATTCACCTCTCCCCACTTCAAGAGCTTGCTTAGGTCGATGTCGAATCCCAGGTAGCCATAATCAGTGCCCCCGATGCGCTGCCCATTGAGATAGACATCACCCACGAGCATGATGCCCTGGAAGTCGAGCATGATGCGCTTGCCCTTCCACTCATCCTTAGGGGTAAGTTCGTAGCGATACCAGCCGATGCCCATCTCCTTGAACCCACGAGGGCTCAATCGACTGCGCACATTGCTGCCCGCATCTCTATTGTCTGGGCGTTCGCTGGCATCAGGAGCCACCCAGTCTTGCCCTATCAGGAAGTCGTGAGGCAGATTCACCACCTCGTCACTTCCCTTGGAACTTCTCAGATTCTCCACATTGCCGACATCCCCACGATGGAATTGCCAGCCCTTGTCTATATTGATTGTATCACGCACCGCAGCTTGCACAGGCAAAGCCAAGCCTGCCATCAAGAGCGAGGCGAAAAGTATTTTATTTTGTTTCATTATTTATCATTCTAATTCTATCATTAAGAAGAGTTTTCCCTTATCAGACCAAAGCATTTGGATTCTTCACTCTTCGTTCTTCACTCTTCACTTAATTGCCGTCAGGCTTGGTCGTGTCCTGCTTCACCGAAGGATACCACACAAACTTGTTGTAGTCGTCAGGCTGTGCAGGGGCGAAGTCCTTCCAGTCTGAACGGAGATACTTCACGATAGGCAGATTGAGTTGCTTCATCCCCATCACCACCATTTTTGCCACTTCGTAGGCTCCGTATGGATTGAAGTGGGTATTGTCAGCCAACTCCTTGGTCTGCCCAGGGAATGTATTGGCAGGATAATGCACCAACGACTTCTTGCTGTTCTCATAGCCAAGGGTCTCGAAGAAAGTACGAGTCATGTCGTGCAACTCAATGACTGGCACCCCCTCACGCTTCGCCACGGCACGCATGGCATCAGGATAGTCCTTATGTGTTTCCTGAATCTTGGAATGAGTTGCCTCATCGAAGAAACGACGCTGGGTAGGGGTCACGAAGATGATGTTGCCCTCCTTCTTGCGCACCTCGTCGATGAACTTCTTCAGATTATAGGAGAAATTATACCAAGCACCGCTGCCAGCCGACTTTTCCTTCTGGTCGTTATGTCCGAACTCACAGATCACGTAGTCGCCCTTCTTCATCATCGCCAGCACCTTGTCGAGGCGATTGGATGCCAAGAAAGAGCCTGCGGTCAAGCCACTCTCCGCATGGTTGGAGATAGCCACCTCTGGGCCAAACCATCGGGTTATCATCTGTCCCCAACTAGCGTATGGCTCGGTGAACTGGTCGACTACCGTGGAGTTGCCACAAAGGAACACAGTGGTGGTCTCGGCAGAGGCAGGCTCCACCTTGATGCTCTTCACGGCAGGAGCTGCACCCGTAAACTCAAGGGTCAACTTCTCGTCCCAGGTGAAGTAGTCTTTCTCACGTGGCTTCACCTTGACACTCTCCTTGTCCGAGATATAAGGACTGCGCTTATTGACAATAAAAGAGTAGGTCTTGAATTCGCCCTTCTTGGTACTCACCTCGTCGAGCATCAATCGGCGATTCTCGGCACGCACCACCGTCTTGCCCGCCTTTTTCTTGCTTCCAAGCACCACGGTAACCTTATAGTTGCCATCAGGCACCTTTACTGAATAGAAAAAAGGCGAGTTGACCTTTGCCTTGGGAGCAGGCAAGATGTCGTAACCATTGCCATTCTCTTGCGTATAAGTAGCCTGCACCTTGGTCATATCAATGTCGAGACTCTGGGCACTGATGGTCGCAGAAGATGCTAATGCCAATAGACTTGTAAATAATAGATGTTTTGTTGTCATATTGTTTGTTGTTTATGATTATTCGCTCATTATTGTTTACTCGCTGGCAAAGATACGAAATAAGGACAAAAAGCACCTATGCTTTTTGTCCTTATACCTTTAAAAATGTGCAAAGTCCGTCCGCTTAAAAGATTTTCCTCACTTCTGTTTACATTTCTGCACGAACTTCCATCCTATACCTCCCCGACTGTACTCTCTTTCGTTTTCCATCAGGCATTACCAAAATGGCAGAGGTATTGGCAGGGATGGTTACACTCCATACTATCTTGCCAGAATCATTACGATTCCAACAACTTTTTATAGTGCCATAAGGAGAAGGATGAGTAACCTCCACCTTGTTTAATAGGGACAAACGAAAGTCTGGCGCAACCTCTATCTCCGCAAAGCCTGGTTTCAATGGTCGAATGCCCCCCAATCGCTCAAAACACCACGGCAAGAGGTCACCTAGTAGCATCACATGGTTGCCGCTATTCATTGCAGGATTGGCCGTGTTTCCATTCCATAGCTCCCAAATAGTGGTAGCTCCATTCTCTATCATATATCCCCAACTAGGATAGCTTGTCTGCGTTGCTATCTGATAAGCCAAATTTCCTTTGCCGCAATCCGAAAGACACCTCATCAACCACTGAATACCTATCACCCCACACGAAACATGTCCCGCATTGACAGAGATTCCGTCCAACAAACTCTTTTCCACTGCAGCCTTACTATCATCAGGCACAAAGCCCATCGCCAAAGGAAGTAAATTAGCCGTAATGGTATTGTTGTCATATCTTCCATTTTTGAGATACTTGCCATTAATGGCTGCTATCATACCCTCTGCCTCTTTATTATATTCAGCACAATCTTTTGACTTTCCCAATCTAGCAGCATATTCTGCCATCATTCGACAGAGATAAGCATAATAACAAGAACTAATCAGTTCGCCATTTGTGATTCGCTTCGGAGCCTTGCTGAATATCATATCCAGTCGCTCTGGCGGCATACACCAATCACCATATTTGTCTCTTACGATCAACCCATCCTTACAGAAATGCTCCTTGATGTATAAAAGATACTTCTTGATAGCAGGATAATGTTCTGCAAAAGGCTGGATGTCACCATACTGGCGATAGAGCATATCGCACCCGAAAGGAAAAGCCGCAGGCCATGTCACATTGTTAGTATATAGTCTCCAGTAAGAAGGTGACACATCTGATATGTTGCCATCCGAACGTTGCGAATCCTCTATGTCTTTCATCCACTTGACATAGAGAGAATAATTATCCATCAAGTAACTCTCGCCCAAGCAGCCTGTGGTACGGTCGCCCAACCAAGGCATACGCTCATCACGTTGCGGACAATCTATTGGCATACCTTTATAATTGCTGCGAATACCACGGCGAGCATTGTCCACCAACTTGTTGAGCAACGACGGCTTGCCATTTTCTTCCACATAGAAGCGAGTGTTATCATCACTCATCTCATCAGCTAGGAGTTCCCTCATCACATTCTCGGGCGACAAGGATTCCATACCCTCTATCTCCGCATACCGAAAGCCATGATAAGTAAACTCGGAAGTCCACGTTTCATCCCGACCGTTGCTCACATAGATATCAAGATTGGCCGCAGAGCGCAAATTCTTAGTATACAAAGAATTGCCATCCTCACCTAAAAGCTCCGCATATCTCACCCTTATCGTATCTTGCTTTTGTAAGTCATGAAAGCTAAACCTTATACGTCCTGCCTCATTGGTACCGAAATCCATCAAATACTTATTTGGCGCAACCTTCCAGCACTTCACAGGTTGCTCTTTCCGATAGATGGTTATCGGATTACTTAGGCTTCCCACAAGTTTACCCTTAGGAGCTTGCATACGTTGCGCAGGAATCCACCGACTATCATCATATTGCAAATTGAAGACATCGCCGAGACTCTTAGTTGCATCGTACATTTCACCGTCATATAAATTCGAGTACCGAACAGGACCATTCACATTGAGCCGCCAACTCTCGTCTGTCGCAATGGTGTCCTTCCTACCATCCCTATATTCCACAATGAGATTAAGCAAAGCCGTAGGCATACCATAGGTGCTACGCACACTTGTCTCAAAATGTTGGCGCGGAGCAAAATAATTGCCTGCTTGCAGGGTTAGAAGCAATACATTCTCCGAAGATAAAGCATGGGTAACATCGTATGTATCATAGGCAAGCGTCTTATTGTAATCTGTAGGCAACGGAGCTAATTCGCTGTTCCCTATCTTTTTGCCATTGATTTGAAGTTTATATACCCCCAAGCCACACACATGCACAGTTGCCCTTCGAATCTCGCCTAATGTATTGAAAGACTTGCGAAGATAACGAGCTGACACACGAGAATGCTTTTCCGTGGTATCCTCCCGATAGAGAGTATCTGTACCAATCCAATAACCTTTCCACATAGAGCAACCCATTCCTGTTGACCATTTCTGTGGCGACAACCATTCTGTTGTACCTTTGTTCGTCTGCACTTGCACCGTCCAAAAATAATCATGACTAGGCAATAGTTGCAGCCCTGGCAACTGAACCCATTGGGATTGCGAGGATTTAACCTTACCACTATCCCAGACATCTCCCTCATGTCGCGAGGCTTTCAGCAAAGAAGAACTCACTACTATGCGATAACTTTTCTGCCTAACGCCATTCTTGTCTGAATCTATTTGCCACCCAAGACGAGGAGTCGCAACATCCAATCCCAAAGGCTCGGTGCGCCCCTCTACAGTCGGGTGACTCAACGACACCTTTGCTTGCATCGAAACGACAAACCCAAAAAGTCCTATAAATATTATTATCGCCCGCTTCATCATTCTATTTCTTATATAGGTTTATACAATCTATCGTTGGGAGCAATGTCAAAGGACTATGTAGTTTTATGGTGTTATACCCCTTCTTCAATGCCACCTCGAAGACAGCTTCTTTGAAAGCATTGTTCTTCTCGTCTACCTGTTGGTTTCCCGTATAGAAGCTTCCGCAAGGCGAGCCATTCACATTCAAAAGCATCTTGAGGCGTGAAGCATCCACATACCTCACTCTCAACAAGTAGCTGCCTCCTTGGTCGCTCCATACATCTCGCCATTCGGCATAGCTTTCTTCCTCGCCACCGACATTAGCCACACACATACCGCCACTTGCACCCTCTACAGGCAAATACTTGACAGGCATCTTGCGCTTACCCAAGTCATCATATGCCGACAGAAAAGCCCACTCTGCTTCATAACGAGCAGACTCTAGGCGTTGCCTAGCCTCCACTCGCATCACCTTGATACCATGGGCTGGAATCACAGCACTGATGAAATAATGAAATTCGGAACTTCTGGCAATCTTTTGCTTTTCCACCTTTACCCTTTCATGCTTGATAACATCCATCGCCTTCACCTTACCCCCTAATTCCAAGTCTTCCAGCGGAACAGAGAATGACACAGCGGTATCCGATGGATTATAGAAAGCCACAGCCCTCGTCGTACCATGCTTCTTCTCCAAGTCTTTCACCATCACATATCCCTCGCCCTGTCGCATCGCCACGTATGCCTGCAATCCCAAAGCATCTTGGTTGATGGCCAGCAAATCCTTGTTTTTCAACAAAGAGAGCGTTGGTTCCTTGAGCGTATTGAGGTCGCAGCCTATCAACATCGGCGAGCTCATCATACACCACATGCCCACATGCACTTCTTCTTCATTAGGTTTCAGTCCACGTCCCACCTCAAGCATATCCATATCATTGTAATGCCCATCACCTGCAAATGCAGACAGGTACATATTCTTGTCGATGATATGCTTGATGCTAGACCATCGTGGGCGGATGTCACTGCTAATGCGCCAAGAAGTAGCCATCTGCCTAGCCCATGTACCAGGGAAAGCCCAGCGACAGATATTGATGGAAACTGGATGTCCTGCCTCTTGCTTGATGGCGTCACATATAGTCTGATAACGTTTTCTTTCTTCCAAATCAAGCCAAGTACCAGCTCCACAATAATCTATCTTGATGAAGTCATACCCCCAATCATTGAAATAGAGGCGAGCATCTTGCAACTCATGCCCATACAACCCTGCGCCAAAACCATTCTCGTCATCATCATAGCGAGAACCACAGGTATTGGCACCAGCATCAGAATAGATACCAGCCTTCAGTCCCAAGCCATGTATGTAATCCGCCACTACTTTCATTCCATTAGGAAATCTTTGAGGATGCGGATGCATCAATCCTGTGGAATCACGCCAACCAAAGAAACCATCATCTATATTGATATGGGTATATCCCACATCTTTCAATCCTAAACGCACCATCGCATCAGCCTGGGTACGGATGAGAGAGTCGGAGATGTTGACATGAAAGGTATTCCAAGAGCTCCATCCCATAATCGGAGGAGCCACTTGGGCAGAAAGGAATGAAGGGAAAAACGACACCATCAAACCTGCAATAATAGTTTTCTTTTTCATCGGTGTATAAGGTGTATTATTAGTTATTGGTGCAAAGTTATGGATTACCTTGCAAGTTGTCCCCCATTTTTTGACTTATCATCTAGCATTTTTGCACTATACTATTGTTGAGACTCTTAATAGAAAGTTATGTTCATAAGTTTTGAATCTATGTTCAAAACTTATGAATACAGGTTCAGAACTTATGAATACAAGTTCAAAACTTATGAACATAAACTTTACCTAGAAAGAAAAACTTTTATTTCTATAAGAAAATATATCTTAACCTAGGAAGAAATGAAACTTCTTCTAGCTTTACTTCTTTACGATAAGCTTTGCCCCCTTCTGCAAATCTGCTTTCAAGTCTGTGAGGCTAGCATTCTTCACATCTACCAGCATGGCAGCAGGACGATAATCAGGCTTCATCGTATGGAAGGTAACATTGTGAACTTCCAAGCCATCCACGTGCCTTGCAAAGAGACCATAGGCAGGAGTCTCCTTCGCAAACTTAGGCTCTGGATAATTCTTGTCTTGCTCACGATAGTCTTTCTTCGCCAACTCAGCCTTGCCGCCACCACGGAACTGCAACTGGATATTGTTCAAGGAGATGTTGCGAAGAGGCTCGCCAGGCATACCTGTCACAATGATGCCAGCCAAACTGTCCACGTCATTTGCCACCATGTTAGAAATCATGATGTCTCGACCTGTGGATACCGTGGTGCGCTCCTTCGGTCCACGATTTCGGCAACCAGTCGTGATATAGATGGGATAATGGTGCACATGGTTCATTGTGATGTTGCTCACAGTGATGTTCTCCATGACGCCCTGGTCCACTTCCTCGAAAGCCAAGCCGCTGCTATACATAAAGGTGCAGTTGCTCAAGGAGATGTTCTTATAACCACCATTCGACTCGGTGCCAAGCTTGAATCGACCACACACCCAACTTACTGGCTCAGGAATATAGCTGCCGTCGAGCAGGGAGCCTAACTTATAACCAGTGATGATGCAGTTGGTTATGGCTATGTGCTCCGTAAAGACAGGCTTCTTCAGCGCATACGAGCTCTTCAAGACCAAGGCGTCGTCACGAGGCGTATTAATCTTGCAATTAGAGACCGACAGGTACTTGCAGCAGTCGATGTCGAAGCCATCACGGTTGGTGTCGATGGTCACGTTGTCCACCGTACCCAGTTCACATCCCGTAAGGATGATGGCGAAATGTCCACCTCTATAGATGGTGACATCCCGAATCAAGATATTACGGCAGAGCTTGAAGGCAATAGCCTTGTCGCCCGTGCCGATGTTGCCGCCTTGCAAGTTTCCACCTTTCTCGGTATCTTTCTTGGTGAGTCCTTCGCCATCTATCATGCCACGACCTGTAATAGAGACGTTTTCCTGACCGATGGCATAGATAAGACTATTCTTGAAATAGGTGTGGCCACCATCTTGATAAGCAGGTCCTTCCCAATGCTCCGCCTCATCATACGCCTTCATGCTCGCAGGGGCGGCAAGAATCTTGGCACCAGCAGAGAGATGCAATTCCACATGGCTCTTCATGCGGATGCTACCGCAGAGATAGGTACCGGCAGGCAACACGACCCTACCTCCACCATGAGCCACACAAGTGTCGATGGCTGCATTGATGGCTTGATGGTCGAGGGTCTTTCCATCACCCATGGCACCATAGTCCCTCACATTGTAATCTAGGGTTGATGCCTGAACTACCAGCCCAAGCATCAACATCAGTGACAAGACAACGTTTCTCATACTTCCGCCTTACTTTAGGTATTTAGCCAACGGGCTCTTCATCTTCTTCAAGCCCTTAGCCACACACTTGGCGTTGAGCTGGGCACCCTTCAGAGAGGTATGGGTATGGTCTTTCTTATAGTAAGCCTTCACCTTCTCCTTGCCTAGTTTGTCGTAAGCATCGGCAGCGATGTTGTGGAGGTCGAGGAAGGCTACGCCTGTCTCATCCACCACCTCACGATACCACTTGCCATAGGTATCGTTTCTGCGCTCCATCTTGCCGTTAGGCCACTCGTTGCGAGGAGTGAGGCTGACAAGGATTGGGGTTGCGCCCTTCTCCCTTACATCCTGGATAAACTTCTTCAAGTACCAGCCGAAGGAGTAAACCACCTCATACTGCTTGCTCTCCTCCATCTGATAGACATGGCAGGTGTCCTTGGCAGATGGGATGGAACCACGCATCTTCTTATCTGTCAAGGAGCAGATGTCGTTATGGCCGAACTCGATTAGCACGTAGTCGCCAGGCTGAAGACTGTTATACACCTTGTCCCAACGCCCCTCGTTCAAGAAAGAACGGCTGCTGCGACCAGCCTTTGCCGCATTCACGCAAGTAATCTTCTTAGGATTGAAGATGGTGTAAGCCTGAGAGCCCCATCCCCACATGTCATCAGGGTCGTTGTCCTTGTTCTTCACGGTGCTGTCACCCGTAAAGAAGACCACAGGCTTGCCTGGCTCACGCTTGAAGTCCTCTGTTGGCAAAGCCACATTGATCATCATCGCCTGCAATGGAGCCAAAGATGGGTCCTTGCTCTCAGCCAATCCCTCTGCCGCAGAGCGAGCGTTCATCATCGCACCGAAGCGAGAGGTATGGATATGGTCGGTGAAGAAGTGATACTTCTCCTTCCAATGACCATAGCTATCGAGCTTGGCAGCGGAAATCTCATTGAGGTCTACGAATGGCACACCTTCTTGTTCTGCCACCTGCTTTGCCCAAAGGCCGAAGGTCTTGTTGACACGCACAATCTTGTCGTTCTCGTCATAGGCATCACGAGGCGTGAGCGACATGAGGACAGGATGAGCACCGAGAGCCTTGCAGTCGTTGATGTACTTGCGCATATACTCACCGTAGGTATAGACGGTTTCCTTCACGCCCGTCTCCTTGATGGTGACATTGAGCGAGTCCTTGCCTATGCCAGGGATGCTGGCACGTGCCCTGCCACTATCGTATGGACCGTTGTCGTTATGGCCGATGGAGATGATCACCCAGTCGCCCTTCTTGATGCCCTTGCGCACATCTGGCCATAGGCGATTATAGAAGGTACGGCTGCTCATGCCGCCGAGTGCCTGGTTCTCTACCGTAATCTTGTTCTCATCGAAGAACTCATGCTCGTAGTAGCCCCATCCCCACTGACCGTTGTTGCCATTGCCCAACGTTCCGTTGCGCATCGTGGAATTGCCTATCAAGAAGAGTACAGGGTTGTTGCCCTTGCGACTGGTGCCCGGAGTGATGCGAGCAGTCATCGCCTTGTTCAAACTATCGACCGTGTTATCGATTACATGGTTTACATCCTCCATTGGCCCTGCCACAACAGGCTTCGCCTTTTCATTCGTCTTGGCTACCTGAGCAAAGCTAGCGCCTGTTGCAGCCACCAAAGTCATGGTTAATAATATCTTTTTCATCATTTATTTATTTTATATACATTTCTATTCGTTAGAAAAACCATTGAATTCTTCACTCTTCGTTCTTCCCTCTTCACTTACTTTTCCTTCTCAGCATGGTCTGGCAAGTAATAGCCGAGATGCGGTGGTTGGTTATATCCCACATTCTGCCAAGCCACTCCCATGCGATATACATGGTCGTGCATCAAGGTTGGCACACGATACTGGGTAGGTTCGTTGGTGGTGAAGATATTGAGGTGCGAGGCATCGCTCTCATCCCAGAAGATGAGTTCCTCTCGCCAATCGCCGAAGAGGTCGGCTTGCAAATTAGGGGTTGCCTTCGACCAGTTGTTGCTCACCGAATGCCCCATCTCATAGAGTTGCTTGCCATTGCTCAAAGGCAACGCCACAGCCTCCTTTCCGTTCCATTTCTGGAGATATGGAGGAAAATGAGGAGGACGACCATTGGCAAGAAGTTCTTCCTGCAAGTCGCCATCCCAGTAGATGCGGAAGTTCATAGCTGGCATCTTGGAGACAGACTTGAAGGTTTTCTTCTCATTGCTTCGCACATCTTCCGAATCATCTATCGCAGAAATCGACTTGCCGTGGATGTCTCTCACATAACGAGTGTCTGCGCTCCAAAGCTCATAGCCACGATGCTTGGCATCTATGTCGGCGGCAAGTCCTCTGCCTGTGTCATCTTTGTCGTATGTACGAAGAAGAATTTCGCCCGTCTTGGCATCCCTGAGGTCTGAGCCGTATGGGTAAGCCTCATGCACCATGAAGTATTCCAACCCTGGACGGTCGGGATCGAGGTCGCCCAAGTGCTGTGCGTCGCCATGTCCCAAGCCTGTGGAATATAAGAGTGTGCCATCATTGTTGATGGCTGCCGAACCGTAGGTTATCTCGTCGCACCCATCACCATCCACATCAGCCACTGCAATGCTATGCGCTCCCTGCCCATAGGCTGTAGCAGACAGGTCATGTGCCTCCTTGATTACCTTGCCTGCGCCATCCATCAAGAACCAGTCGCTTGGGGTAACCGAGGCATGCAGCCACTTTGTACTGAGCTGCTTGCCGTCGAAGTCCACAGCCCAAAGATAGGAACGAGTGTAATAGCCGCGGCACATCACGGCACTCGGATGTTGGTCCGCACCATCAAGGTAAGCCACACATGCCAGGTATCGCTCACCTCGGTTGCCTTTGTTGCTCTTGTCACCCCATGCGGCAGAGTAAGCAGGGAATCCATTCTCCAGCAGTTCCCCCTCCTCCACTTGCGTGCCTACGCCGAAAGCTCGGTTGGGATTGTACCACACGGTATGGATAGCCTTGCCTGTCTCTCCATCGAAGACGGTAAGCAGTTCGGGGCCTGTCAAGATGCGACCTCGCTCATTGCGATAGTCGGCATTGTTGTCGATGGAGCGAATGGCTGCGTCGGTGGCAGCATCGCTCACATACTTGCCTTGGCTGTCAATGGAGCCAGCCGAGGTTTTACAAACCATCTCAGCCTTTCCGTCGCCATCGAAGTCATAAACCAAGAATTGGGTGTAGTGGGCACCAGCACGGATATTCTTGCCTAGGTTGATGCGCCAAAGCCGGGTGCCATCTAGCTTATAACAATCGAAGATGACATCGCCCGAAAAACCATCGTGGGCATTGTCGTGGGAATTTGTAGGATCCCATTTCAAAACGATTTCATACTCACCGTCGCCATCCACATCGCCCACACTACAGTCGTTGGGGGTATAGGTGTAAAGCCCGCCTCCCAAGAATGCGCCTTGTGGACGGTCAAGAGGGATTGACCGATAGAGGTCTGCCCAAGGCTTTACAGCTTTCGACACTTCTCGCTTGGCAGCTCCATCCATCTTCGGAGCTGTTTGGTAAGTGATGATTCTGTAAGTATTGGCAGCAGAGCCTTCCGTGTCCGTATAGTTGGTCAACTTCAACTGGTGGGCGATGACTTTTCCATCCCTCTCCACATCGAAGCATACATTCTTGCTATCTGTGCCCAACAGCCTCCAACTGACGAAGACACCCTTGCCAGTCGCAGGAAGTGCCACCACTCCACGGTCTAGCTTCTCCATCTGTGAAGCAGGGGTATTCACCTGCGCCTGCACTTTGGAGGCAGGCATCAAGGATAGGATTACACCCAGCAATGGGAATTGTATTTTCTTCATTTGTCTCATTACGGTTTGTTAGTTTAAAAGTATTTGTCTCATGATGTTTCAAAAACAAAACCATAGTTTCATCCTCAATCCATCATCACCTATGTTGATTCGGATATTTCCTGGTTGCGCCTCAGGTCCAAGCTGTTCTATCGGTTTGTACGACTGGATGCCCGGGATCTCGAACAGGAAGGACAGGTCACCCTCCGGGAATGGTTGCATCGTTTGCTTCTCGCCATTCAAAGCCTTCGGCTCTTCAGGGGTAAAGACACGATAATACAGTCCATCTGTTTCTGTATAGAACTTAAAAGGAGCCTGGTCTGACTGCATCTCCGCCCAATATACATTGGCATGATAGCCCTTGAACTCAGGATAGTCCCAACTTTCACCTGTCACAGTGTTGTTGTAATTCTTCTGCCAGATGCCCCATTGTGGGCCACGAAGACGGTTGCGCCAAACTCTGTAAGGTCCTTTTCCCATCCATCTCATCCCCCTGCACAAGTTTTCGGGATAAGAGAAAGAAAAGCCCAGGTTGCGCACCTCTGCATCAAAGAAAGCACCATCAAATCGCTTGCCATTGCGGTTATTCAAGATAACAGCATCCATGCCTAGCCATCCATTCGGTTTCATTCTCCAAACGATGGAGTCTATTGCTCCCGTATAACGCATCACGAGCAGAGCATCATTTCCATCCTGGCGAGCGGATATGTGCTGGAGTTTAGCCTTCATCCCCACTGGCAAAGGACCATTGTTAAAAGGTATCTCCTTTACCTTATTATATATATGTGACAACATGCCCGTCTTTTCATCAAAAACAGCCTTCACGCCATTGGCAGAACTGAGAGTAGTTCCTTCCACAGATGCCGATGCAGCACTTGGCGCAATGGTATGCTTTTGGAAGTATTCATCGGCATAGCAAAGAGGATAAGTCCAAACATTCACTGTATCGCCTTGACTATTCAAGGCAACCAACTCCAAGATGTCACCTTGCTTAAAGTCTTCAGTTCCTGGCAGAGAAGCATATCCACTCTCGCCTCGTTCTATGTTTGGAAGTTTCACGCTACCCTGCGAAAGCACTTGATCATCCGAAAGAATGCGATAGTTCATCAGATACTCGTCCAACCTGCTGAACAAGCTCTCATTATTAACAACGAAGCGACCATCCCACATCGGACGGATGCGAAGAGGAGCTATCTGTATAGGCGACCATACATCACGAATGGTAAACCAACTGCCTTCCTTTTCCCGATGAGGTCCCAACACGCCATCGGGAGCATTGGTTCCATCCGTATCAATCTCGCCATTGCGGTCGGTACGAACCACGCCCTCGTCTATCATCGCCCAGATGAAGCCTCCTGCAAAGAGCGGATTCTTACTCCAATGGCTCCAATACTCATCAAGCGAGGCACCACCACCCTTGTCATACTGGCTATGCAAGAACTCTGTGGGCATAAACACCTCATATCCATTGTGGAGGCGATGCACTCCCGTTTGATAGGCTGGATAATGATGTGCATCCACCCCATCGAACAAAGCCCATGGATGCACCACATGGCGTTGCTGGATGTCGTATTCATGGAAGAGCGGATCCAAGTCGTAGTTGAAACCTCCCTCATTGCCATTTCCCCATGCAAAGATGCAAGGATGATTGGCATCGTCTGCCATCATCTCCTGCAATATCTTCGTTCCCACTTCTGTATTGTAATGGTTCTGCCATCCAGGTAATTCGTCGAAATAGAGAATGCCCAAGGAATCGCAGATGTCCAGGAAATGCTTGTCGGGTGGATAGTGCGAGCGAATGGCATTGGCATTCATGCCCTTGACAAGCCTAGCATCCTCGATGTCCAGTCGCCTAGAAGTAGTCCTGCCTGTCTCTGGATAGAAGCAATGGCGGTTGATACCCTTCACCACCAGCTTCTTGCCATTCATATAGAAGCCATCACGAGGACGGAACTCCACTGTTCGGAAGCCCACCCGCTGATGAAGCTCATGCACCACTTGCCCATCGGAAGAAATGAGTTGCAGGTTCATATCATAGAGATGGGGATGCTCCACATCCCATGCCTCGACACCTTGCCATGCCAAAGAGACGCGTTGCTTATCCTGCGCCCTCAAAGCTACAGTCTGAGAAGTTGCTCCTGTCAAGGATGAAACCTGCGAGGACTTTCTCCCCACCAAGGATACTTTTAATTTAGCCCCTTCCATCAAACCTTTGGCATACAAATCCATTTGCACCGTGCCATCAGCCTTGGCATCTATCGCAACCCTTTCGATATGGCTCTTCGGAAAAGCCTGCATATACACAGGACGGTAGATACCACCAAAAAGCCACCAGTCGGCATGGCGTTCCGCCAAGTTTACCGACTTGTCATCAGATTGCTTCTTCACAAACACCTCCAAGCGATTGGTCTTGCCGAAATTCACATAAGGTGTAATATCGTAGGTGAAAGATGTAAAGCCTCCTTGATGTACAGCTCCCACTTGCTGCCCATTGACCAAGACACGGGTATCGGTCATCACACCGTCGAAAGTTAGCTTTATCACCTTGTCCCGCCATTTAGCAGGCACCTTGAACAGGTGGCGGTAAGTACCTGTCTCGTCGCTCACCCTTCCATCCTTCTTCTTGTAATACCTGCCGTATGTATATTCACCAAATCCCTGCTGTTCCCAGCAAGAAGGCACAGCTATCTTTCTCCACTTGCCACTATTGTTGCCCTTGGAGCAATAGAAATCCCATTTCACGGTTTGGTCGGCATCCCGTCCCGAAAGATAAATGGTTTCGGTGGTTTGAGCCGATGCGCCCAAACAGAGAATGCCTAGCATCAAGGTGAGAAATATTCGTTTGATATACATAGTCAATATCTTATTGTTTTTGTGTCTGCTATATACATTTACTTCCATAAAGCAATTACTTATATGAAGCAACAGGGAAAAGGTAGAACTTGCGGTTCAAGTCGCAATCCACCATCCACTGGTCAACGAGGATATGATTGTCCAAAGCCTTGATGACCAAGGTATGTTTTCCTGCTTTCATCCCTGCGAGCCTCAACTCCCTGACAGCCTGTCCACGAAGCACATTCTGCTTCCAACGCTCTGAGCGGAAAGGCTCTTTCAAACTGAAGACTGTAGGCTCAGCCCCATCCACACTCACAGAGAAGCGAAGGTCGCCCTTGTCATTTGGCTGGGTAGGAATCAATGCCACCCGAAGCAGAGCGTCGCCCTCCTTCGGGGCTTCAAAAGCATATTCCAAGGTTCCATCCTTTGGCAGGGATACGGCATTCATGCTGTGTCCCAACATCTGCACCGTCTCCACACCAGTCGAGGCATTTTGGTAATCGCAAGCATTTTGGGCTATCACGCCATCAGTTTGAAGAGGATGAACCTGAGTATCGTATGGTTTCCGCAACCATTCCTCCACCTGCGCATCTGTCAAGAGCGTAGGTACATTCGGTACAGCAAACACAGGCAAGTCACGAGGTCGCATGTTCATCGAGCGTTGCCATTTTCCGCTTGCCATCTTATTGTTATAATAATCCGTCAAGTCACGAATTTCCTGATAAGCCTTCTGGCTCTGGGCAACCGCATGATAAATCTTGGCATTGTGGACAAACATCTCTTCACGAGTATCGCCGTTGGCAAAGCTACGAGCTTTCTGCGCCCACAATATCTTGCGAGCATGGGCATCGGCTGCCAGCACAGGATATTCTATCGCTGCGAAATAAGCATCCTTCAATTCTGGGCGAACCAAGCTTGCCGCCTCCTTCACCTTCGCTACGACAGCGGCATAGCGTTCCAAATATCTATCCAGTTCATTTCCAAAGGCTGTAGTAGAGAACTCTGAGTTACGAACAGGAGTCAAACCTCTATCATATAGTTTCTTGTCTACCTCTACCTGGCTCCATCCCATAAATTCAGGACGACGCTCACCGCATAGCTTGTAGAACTCCTGCATGGCAGGGAAAAGCTTATGACCTGCCTCCTCGCCAAACTGTCGGCAAAGCCATGCCTCGTAATGGGCATTGATAGTACTGGCTTTCACACTGTTGATGTTCCAAGCCATGTCCAAGAAGAGCTCCAAGTCATAACCAGCCACCTTCGGGTCATGGACATTCACCAACCACATTTTTCTGACATTGTGGTCATAGGCGGCCTTCATCTCATTATATATCAGTCCAGGCTGCGTAGTAGCCAACCAAAGATAATCGTGCGGTCTTCCCCAGTAGCTCAAATGATAGTAGATGCCACCACCGCCACTTCGCTTCTGTTCCTCCGCATCCGAGAGACGAGTCATATAGCCATAGTTGTCGTCACACCACATCAAGGTTACATAATCAGGCACCTTCAAGCCTTTGTTGTAGATGTCGAGCACCTCCTTGTAAGGGATAAACACCTGCGTCTGTTTGCTAGGGTCGCCGAGATGCTTACGGATGAGGTCTTGCTGGTCGTTGATGACTTGCTGCAAGCCATCGAATTTCTCTTGCATGGTCTTCACGCCCTCCATGCTTCCGTCATGGATGCCACGCATACCGATGGTCAGCAGATTGCCGCCCTTGGAGCCTTTCACCTCCTTGAGTCGCTCTATCCAATAGTCTTGTACCTGTGCCTTGTTGGTAATATAGTTGAATCTTCCTCGTTTTGCCTCGTCCCACTCATCCACATTGTTGCGAAGCAAAGGCTCGCAATGAGAAGAGCCGATGGCGATGCCACAACTGTCAGCCATAGCCTTTGCCCCAGGTATCGTAAAGAAAGCCTTGGTACCTGTATGCATACCAGGCCAAATAGCATTGGCTCTGAGACGCATCAAGAGTTGGAATACTTTCTTATAGGTGCGAGGCCCTATCGTACCAAAATCAGCCTTCTCAAAGTTGCCATAGCTCCAAGGACGAAGACTCCAGTCCTCGTCATTGAGAAAAATGCCACGATATTCTACCGATGCGCCCTGCAGGGTAGTGAACCCATCGTCGATGGAAAGACGTTGCTTCTTTTCTGGCACAACATCTCCCCACCATACCCAAGGGCTCACTCCTGCCTGACGTGACATTTCCAAAAGTCCGTAGGCTGCGCCTCGTCCATTGGCACCAACAATTACAATCTGATTACCTATTATTGATATATGAAAACCATCTATTTTCTTAGTTATCTCCGCAACAGGAACCCCTTGCTTAGCCAAAGCATTCTTAATCGTGGAAGAAGCCTTGTCCAATTCCACGATTTTGATAGTTGCTATTTTTTCTTGTTTCTCGGCTATTGCTTTCTTGCCTGTCACAGCCTGCATATCGGCGGAAAACATTTCCGCCGCAACTTTCACCACAGGGTCTACTTGTTTTGGGATATGGTAACGAATGGCATGAGTGCCGTCATACCATACGAAATCATTTGCCCACAATCCCTCCATCGGCATTGTTGCTGTACCCAATACCAAGAGACATTTACACACCAGATTTGTCTTGAGATTCATCATACGATATAATGCTATTAAGTTTTGTTTGTTCGTTGTTTTCTTATGGGGGCAAAATTACGAAAAAAGGACAAAAAGCAGCTATACTTTTTGTCCTTCAAACTTTAATATTGTTCAAATCTTCATTTTATCATGGCTCTTACTTCACTTCGTCCATCTTATACAGCTTATATCCATCAAACTGCATGATAATTTTATGAACTTTCGGCTATAAACCAAGAAGAGCGATGCCTTCCTTTTGCGGAAAACATCGCTCTTTATTAAA
>CAVKXW010000054.1:0-19504 GCA_963660215.1 Bacteroidaceae bacterium
GTAAACATACCTAATGTGCATACTAATGCCATTAAATAAATAAACTTCTTCATTTTTCTTCTCTTTTTTATTGTTTGTAAAATTATATGATGTTATTTCAGTTGATAAATCACACCGATGCTGCCGTAGATAGGGTACATGGTTTGCTCGATGACGGTGAAGTCTTTCTTGAAGATTCCGTTCAGACCCCAGTTGAGGTCTACGTTGGCTCCCCATCGCTTGGTGATGTACCAGTCGGCACCTAGGTCGATGCCGAATTGCCAGTTGCGCATGTCATCGGAAAAATCGTATTCACCACGTTCTCCAGCGTCATGGCCCAGCATCACTTTCTGGCCTGTTGGGTCTCCCTTGCCATGTTGCTCGTCTTGGCAGCGGATGTAGCCATCGTAGGCCCAGCCCTCGAATTTCTTCGAGGCAACGTAGGATACGTATGGGCCTAGCTTGAGCCTGACCTTGTCGCTGATGTCGTATGTAGCCTGGATAGGAACGGTGATGAGGCTCATGTCTACCTTAGTTACTACGCTGCCTGTGAACACGCCCTCTAGTTGTTCTCCGCCACGTACCATCTTCATGTGGTAGCCCTTGACGCCAGCGTCGGTCTTCATGCCTTTGTTTTCGAAATGCAGACCTCCGATAAATCCCCATCTGTTTGAGATAGGGTGGTACGCGTCCACTCCCAGTGTGAAGTTCGGACGCAGGGAGTAGCTATGTAATGTGCGTATGCTGGCAGGCATGCCGATGGGAGCTGTTCCTCCGATGTTGTATGTGGCGCGAGCCAGGTACCTATAGCCATGCAGGAAGTTGTTCCATGAGCTATAGGTGGCACCTCCATCGTTGCCTGCCCATGCCGTTGCGCCGCACATCAGCATGACCGCTGCTATAATCTTTTTCTTATCCATAACCTCTTATTTCTTTATTCGCAAATAATCTTAAAGCTATCAATCCATAGCGTGCTTCCCACCGCTCCCATGAAGTCTGCTCCGCATGTGCTTGACGAGGCTACTATGGCGAGGCTGTAGCCTCCGTTCTTGAGCTTCTCCTGGTCTATGGTCTTGCCATAGGTGGCATAGTCGAACGACACGCTGAAGTGATGCCAGGCAGTAGTGTTGCCGATGGCTTTCTTGCCGTTGTCGTCGGTGTTTTCTCCTACTAGGGCGAGTGCCACCACTTGTTCGCTGGTCTGCACATTGTCGCCATAGAGCAGGATGGCGTTGCCTTCTGCGTCGTGGTTGTCGTAGAGCACGGCGTAGATGGTTCCGAAGTCGTGGCGATCGTCCAGTACGTTCATGTTCTTGTCGGTGAAGGTGTCGCCTGCCTGGTATTTGTACCAACCTTCGAAGGTGATGGGACGGGTGGCGAAGCTGAACGGCTTGCCGAACTTGGTAGCCTTCATGGCATCCCTCAGAGCGTCTGTTGCGTCGAATCTTCCGATGAACAAGTTTCCTGCGGCGATAGGCTTGTGTACCATGTCCGCCAGCTTGCTTGTCCTGCAAGTGGTGAGTTTCACGCCTTTCCCCTCATATCCGTCGTCGATGGATACGGTAGGGTAGTTTTCTGGCAGGGTAGACGAATTGCTTATCTTGTATCCCGCGTTGCCCGTGGTCCAGAAATCTTGCAGGCTATTGCCGTTTATGGTCTCTTGCCAGTTGTAGTATCCTTTGTCGATATAGGCGTCTTCGAAGTCGAATCGATGCTCTTTGTCGAGCTGGGTCTGTCCCTTTTGGATGCTTACCTGATAGGTGCGTGACCATTTCTTGTCTTCCGATGTCACGGTGTATGCCACAGCCCCTTTGCTGAAGTCTTGCATGCTACCGCTTTCAGGATGGATGGTGGCTCCAGGGGTGATGCGAAACAGGGGAGCCAACTGGCTGATGTCTGCGCTTCCCGACATGGTGAAGGTGATTTGGGTTTGGTCTGACTGTACTTCGACCAATGTGTCTGAAGCATTCTCAAACCATACGCTTAGCTTATCTCCTGCATGAATATAAGCTTGCTCGATGTCGCATTCTGCATTGAGTGGCTCGTCCTTGAAGCAAGAACTGAGCAATGTGGTGCAACTGATTGACAATGAGATAGCTATTAACTTTGAGTATTTCATATTTTGAGCTTCTATTAATTCGAGTGCAAAGTTACTATAAAAACTCAAACTATGCAAATGTTTTTCAAAATTATTTCTATTTTGTTCGAATAAAAAAAATAAAGGACCGACTCTCATTGCTGAGAACCGATCCTTTTTGAAATTATGAAGTCTTTTTATTAAGTCTTCTATTGGTCTGTGATTTGGGTGTGGCGATTAAGCCTTGCCCTCCATCTGAGCCTTCAACTTAGCAAGAGCGTCGATGTCGCCGAGTGAAGTACCTGCTGCTACGTTGTTGATAGCAGGAGTGTCGTTCTTGCGACCGCCGTTGTTGCGCTTGTTGTGGCTTGACTTAGCGATTGGCTCGTCCTTGCCCTCCTCGAATGTACGAGAGTGAGAGAGGATGATGCGCTTAGTCTCCTTAACGAACTCGATTACCTTGAAGTCGAGAGTCTCGCCCTTCTTAGCCTGAGTGCCGTCCTGCTTGGTGAGGTGCTTAGGAGTAGCGAAGCCTTCGCCACCCTCTGTGAGAGCTACGACAGCGCCCTTGTCCATCATCTCGGTGATGGTACCCTCGTGTACAGAACCTGGAGTGTAGATTGCCTCATACTCATCCCATGGGTTCTTCTCCAACTGCTTGTGGCCGAGGCTCAAGCGACGGTTCTCCTTGTCGATTTCGAGGACAACAACGTCGATGGAAGCACCTGCAGAAGTGAACTCAGCTGGGTGCTTAACCTTCTTGGTCCAAGAGAGGTCAGAGATGTGGATCAAGCCGTCAACACCTTCCTCGAGCTCTACGAAGATACCGAAGTTAGTGAAGTTGCGAACCTTAGCTGTGTGCTTGCTACCTACAGGATACTTAGTCTCGATAGTCTCCCATGGGTCTTCCTTGAGCTGCTTGATACCGAGGCTCATCTTACGCTCAGAGCGGTCGAGAGTCAAGATGACAGCCTCTACCTCGTCGCCTACCTTCATGAAGTCCTGAGCAGAACGCAAGTGCTGGCTCCAAGACATCTCAGATACGTGGATCAAGCCCTCTACACCTGGAGCAATCTCAACGAAAGCACCGTAGTCAGCCATAACCACTACCTTACCCTTAACATGGTCGCCTACCTTGAGGTTCTCGTCAAGAGCATCCCATGGGTGTGGAGTGAGCTGCTTCAAACCGAGAGCGATACGCTTCTTCTCCTCATCGAAGTCGAGGATTACAACGTTGATCTTCTGGTCGAGAGAAACAACCTCGTGTGGATCGCTTACGCGGCCCCAAGAGAGGTCTGTGATGTGGATCAATCCGTCTACGCCGCCGAGGTCAACGAATACACCGTAAGTAGTGATGTTCTTAACGGTACCTTCGAGGATCTGACCCTTTTCGAGCTTGCCGATGATCTCCTTACGCTGCGCTTCCAACTCCTGCTCGATGAGAGCCTTGTGAGAAACGACAACGTTGCGGAACTCCTGGTTGATCTTTACAACCTTGAATTCCATAGTCTTGCCTACGAAGATGTCGTAGTCGCGTATAGGGTGAACGTCGATCTGGCTTCCTGGCAAGAAAGCTTCGATTCCGAAAACGTCAACGATCATACCGCCCTTAGTGCGGCACTTGATGTAACCCTGGATGATTTCCTCGTTCTCGAGAGCTGCGTTAACACGCTCCCAGCTCTTGCTCAAGCGAGCCTTCTTGTGAGAAAGAACCAACTGACCCTTGATGTCCTCCTGGTTCTCCACGTAAACCTCAACCTTGTCGCCAACCTTGAGGTCTGGATTGTAACGGAACTCGGATGCAGGGATGATACCATCGCTCTTGTAACCGATGTTTACGATAACCTCTTTCTTGTCTACAGAGATTACGGTACCCTCTACAACCTGGTGCTCTGTTACCTTGTTAAGAGTTTCGTCATAGGCCTTCTCGAGGTCTGCTTTGCTGACGTTTGCGTTTGTGCCATTCTCAAACTCTTCCCAATTGAAGTCGTCCAATGGCTTTACGTTCTTTAAATCTGACATAAAAAATAAATAAAATTTTTAAATTAATAAAGTTAGACTTTATGTGAATTGTATAAATCGGGCGCAAAGTTACACATTTTCAGTGAATTATGATTCCGTTTCTCTTGATTTCTTTAGTTTCTTAAAGATATTTAACTAAACCGCTCGTCCGAAATGCCAGTGTCATGTGCGTTACATCTATATTATAATGTTAGCAAAAACGTTAAAGCTATTAAAAAAATGAATGAAAATGCTTGCCGTACCGAATATTTTGTTACCTTTGCGTTTGAAATATTAAAAAACAAACGTTATATGACACTAGTCATCCTTGCCATACTGTTGTTGGCCTACATTCTCATTGCAACAGAGAATGTTACCAAGGTGAACCGTGCTGCCGTTGCCATTTTTGCCGGAACGGTGGGATGGGTTCTGTACATTTGCTTTGGCATGGACTTTGTGGCTAGTGAGCATTCCTCCGATTACTCCAAGTATCTCAATCTGGGTCTTTTCGACGAGGTGGAGTCGACCAGCACCACGGTGAAGTACTTCATCGCCCGCAACATCTTCCTGCCTTATGTGGGCAGGGCTGCGGAGATCGTGCTCTTCCTGCTCGCCACCATGACCATCGTCGAGATACTGAACAACAATGGCTGCTTCGACTTCGTGCGCCAGTTGCTACGCACGCGCAGCAGTAAGAAGATGCTTTGGATATTGGCTGTGGTGACCTTTGTCATCTCCGCCAATCTCGATAACCTCACCACCACCGTGATGATGCTCACCTTGATGCATGGTGTGATACCTAATCGCCGCCAGCGCATGGTGTACGGCAGTGTCATACTCTTGTCGGCTAACTGTGGCGGCACCCTCACGGTGATAGGTAACCCTGAGGGGCTGGTGCTCTGGAACATGGGTGCTGTCACTGCCACCCGCTATTCGCTGTCGCTCTTGGCACCCTGTCTGGCGGCGTGGCTGATTCCTACGTTCCTGATGCAGCGCATGCTGCCAGAGAGGGTGGAGACGGAGTGGATCGTGATGCCTTACAGGGGGGATGACACGCGCCTGAACGTATGGCAGCGATTGCTGATGCTCTTCGTGGGCATCGGCGGCTTGTGGTTCATCCCTACCTTCCACAACATCACCAAGCTCAGTCCGTTCCTGGGTGCGCTCTGTGTGTTGAGCGTGCTCTGGATAGTGAACGAAATCTTCAACCGCAAGCTGATGAACATGGATGCGATGACGCAGCGCCGCACCCCGCAGGTGTTGCAGTATGGCGCCATCCAGATGATACTCTTCGTGATGGGCATCATGCTTGCCGTCGCCGTGGTGAAGGAGACGGGTGCCTTCGACGACTTGTCGTCTTTCCTGGGCTCTGTCGGGCATCATGATGGCGTGTGGTTGCACGGTGTGGTGGCTGGCGTTGCGAGCACGGTGCTCGACAACTTTGCCACTGCCATGAATTTCTTCTCTCTCCATGATGTAGCCAGCATGGCCGACCCTTCTGCGGGCGTGCTCTCCGACTACGATACCAATGGCATCTATTGGCAAGCCGTCGCCTACTGCGTGATGGCTGGCGGCAATGTGCTGGGCATCGGCACCATCAGCGGCCTTGCCCTCATGAAGATGGAGCGCATGCGCATGGGGTGGTATTTCCGCAACATCGGTTGGAAGGCATTGATGGGTGGTGTCGTGGGGCTCGCCATCCTTTGGCTCTCCCATATTCTCGTGGCTGGTGCCACAAGCCTGATTATTTAAATCGCAACGCATTCTAAGGAACTTTTGGGATTATTCTATCCGAACAAGACTACTATTACACATACAACGTTGAATTTAACTAACATTATAATATATAATAAGGTATATAGTTATGGCAAAGATTAAGACTATAGGTATTTTGACTTCTGGAGGCGACGCCCCAGGCATGAACGCTGCCATTCGCGCAGTCACTCGTTCGGCCATCTACAATGGCTACAATGTGAAGGCTGTCTATCGTGGATATGATGGATTGATCAACGACGAGATCAAGCCTTTCACGACAGAAAACGTGAGTGGCATCATCGGCACGGGCGGCACCATCCTGAAGACAGCCCGCTCGAAGGAGTTCATGACCCCGGAGGGCCGTCAGAAGGCATACGAGACCATCCAGAAAGAAGAGATAGACGCATTGGTTGTCATAGGCGGTAATGGTTCGCTTACAGGTGCGATGAACTTCGCTCGCGAATACGACATCTGCTGCATCGGTTTGCCTGGCACCATCGACAACGACCTCTATGGCACCGACAACACCATCGGCTACGACACCACGATGAACACCATCGTGGAGTGTGTGGACCGCATCCGTGATACCGCCCAGAGCCATGAGCGCATCTTCTTCATCGAAGTGATGGGACGAGACGCGGGCTTCCTTGCCCAGAACAGTGCCATCGCCAGTGGTGCCGAGGCTGCCATCATCCCTGAGGACAGCACCGATGTAGACCAGTTGGCTCAGTTTATGGAGCGTGGCATCCGCAAGTCGAAGAAGAGCTGCATCGTCATCGTGTCGGAGAGTCCTAAGTGTGGCGCTCTCTACTATGCCGACCGTGTGCGCAAGGAGTTCCCAGAGTTCGACGTGCGTGTGTCTATCCTGGGCCACCTGCAGCGTGGCGGTCGCCCATCTGCTCGTGACCGCATCCTCGCCAGCCGCACAGGTTGCGGTGCCATCGAGGCCATCATGCAGGGACAGCGCAATGTGATGATTGGCGTGCGCAACAACGAGGTGGTGTACGTGCCATTGTCAGAGGCCATCCGTTCCGACAAGCCTTTCGACCGCAAGCTCATCAAGGTGCTCGACGAGCTGAGCATCTAGTAGGGCAGGACGGTCGGATAGCCTGCCGAATAGTGGCTATAGCCAAAAGTAATAGCAGAGGAGGCAAACGCAAAAATGGTTTAAGCGGAACTAAAAATAGTTTAAATCGGAACAAAATCCGAATAAAACTCAACTAATATTTGCGGTTTTCGCGAAATGTTGTTACTTTTGCACGGTAGAAACAAAATAAAAATATAAATAACTTTTAAACTAATAAGCTTATGTCACAAATTAACGGACGCATCTCTCAGATCATCGGTCCTGTCATCGATGTCTACTTCGATACGAAGGGCGAGAATCCAGAGAAGGTGCTTCCAAAGATTTACGAAGCTCTGAAGGTAAGACGTCCAGACGGCAGGGAGCTGGTCATCGAGGTGCAGCAGCACATCGGTGAAGACACGGTTCGATGCGTGGCCATGGACAATACCGACGGTTTGCAGCGTGGCTTGGAGGTTGTCCCTACGGGCAGCCCGATCGTGATGCCAGCCGGAGAGCAGATCAAGGGCCGCATGATGAATGTCATCGGCGAGCCTATTGATGGTATGAAGCAATTGGACATGGAAGGTGCTTATCCTATCCACCGCGAGGCTCCTAAGTTCGACGAACTGTCGACCCACAAGGAGATGCTCGCCACAGGTATCAAGGTGATCGACTTGCTGGAACCTTACATGAAGGGTGGTAAGATTGGTTTGTTCGGTGGTGCCGGTGTGGGTAAGACTGTGCTTATCATGGAGTTGATCAACAACATCGCCAAGGGTCACAATGGCTACTCCGTGTTCGCTGGCGTGGGCGAGCGTACCCGCGAGGGTAACGACTTGATTCGAGACATGCTCGAAAGTGGCGTTATCAAGTATGGCGATAAGTTCAAGAAGGCCATGGAGGAAGGCAAGTGGGACCTCTCGCTTGTCGACCCAGAGGAGCTCGCCAAGAGCCAGGCCACCCTGGTGTATGGTCAGATGAACGAGCCTCCTGGGGCACGTGCCTCCGTGGCGCTCTCAGGACTGACCGTGGCGGAGGAGTTCCGCGACCATGGTGGCAAGAACGGCGAGGCAGCCGACATCATGTTCTTCATCGACAACATCTTCCGTTTCACCCAGGCTGGTTCCGAGGTGTCTGCCCTCTTGGGCCGTATGCCTTCTGCCGTGGGTTATCAGCCAACGTTGGCTTCTGAGATGGGACAGATGCAGGAGCGAATCACCTCTACCAAGAATGGTTCCATCACGTCTGTGCAGGCCGTCTACGTGCCAGCCGACGACTTGACCGACCCTGCTCCAGCCACCACCTTCACTCACCTCGACGCTACCACCGAGCTTTCTCGTAAGATAGCCTCTCTGGGTATCTATCCAGCCGTAGACCCTCTGGGCTCTACCTCTCGTATCCTCGACCCTCTGATCGTGGGCAAGGCACATTATGACTGCGCTCAGCGAGTGAAGCAGCTCCTTCAGCGCTACAACGAGCTCCAGGACATCATCGCTATCCTTGGTATGGACGAGCTCTCCGACGAGGACAAGCTGACCGTGAACCGTGCGCGCCGTGTGCAGCGTTTCCTGAGCCAGCCGTTCACCGTGGCCGAGCAGTTCACTGGCTTGAAGGGTGTGATGGTGCCAATCGAGGAGACCATCAAGGGCTTCAACGCCATCCTCGACGGCGAGGTAGACGACCTGCCTGAGCAGGCGTTCCTCAACGTGGGTACCATCGAGGATGCCAAGGAGAAGGCCAAGCAGTTGCTCGCAGCTGCCCAGGCATAATGCTCTTCTTGCTTTTAATGTTTCACATTTAAAACTAGAAGATTATGCTGAAGTTAAAAATCGTTTCTCCAGAGAAGATTGTCTTCCAGGGCGAAGTGGAGAGTGTGCTGGTACCGGGAACGCTCGGCTCGTTCGAGATCCTCACCGACCACGCACCCATCATCTCCTCGCTCGAAGTGGGCAGGGTAGAGTACACCACCCCCGAGGGCAAGCAGCAGATGGACATCAAGGGCGGATTCGTGGAATGCAAGAAAAACGAAGTGAGCCTTTGCGTGGAAGTATAATAAGTTGATTAAGAATTAAAAAAGATTCTCGATTGATAAAGACAATGGAAAAAGAAGAAATGATGCGACTGCAAGTCATCAAGCAGACGGGCATCAAGTATAAGCAGATATCGATATGGCTCACGGCAGGGCTGGCTCTCGCCATCCTCTTCGCCTGTAGGGTGTCGGCTGCGTGCGACGACATGATCTCGCAGGTGGTTAACCCCTTGGTGGTCAGTGCGATATTCTCGCTTGTCGCAAGTACTGCTTATGGTGAGGCATGGCAGGCTGTCGCCAAGTCTTCGCCCTCGAATCTCGCCAAGTTTTACCTGGCGGCATCTACGCTGAAGATGATGGCGGCGGCAGTGACTTTCCTCGTCTACGTGGTGGTCTGCGCCAAGCAGAACATCTTGGGCTTCGCGGCCATCTTCGCCCTTTTCTATGTCTTGCTTCTCGTGTTCGACTGCATTTACTTCGCTCGTGCGGAGAAAAAGAATCAATTAAATAATAAATAAGAATTAAGCGATTATGAAATATCTCAAACAATTCCTCTTGATGGCGGTGCTGCTCTTTACGTTGGCTCCCGTGCAGGTGACGGCGAAGGAGAACATCGATGTGAAAGAGATATTGTGGGGTCATATCAAGGATTCTTATGAATGGCATATCACCCAGGTGGGCGACCATCCCGTAGTGATTAACCTGCCTATCATCGTCAAGACCACCCAGGGGTGGAAGGTTTTCTCTAGCTCTGAATTCTCAGAGGAGAGAGATGCCAATGGCGACCGACCAGGTCCATACAATCTGGTGATCAAGAACGGCGACGCGCAGGTTTATCCTAACAAGATTGTGGAGAAGGTAGGTGGTGCGGAGGTTCGTCCTCTCGACCTATCCATCACGAAGACCGTTTGCGTGCTCTTCATCGATGCCATCATCTTGCTGATTTGCGTATTGATACCAGCTCGCTGGTGCAAGAAGCATAAGGTGGACGACCCGGCTCCAAAGGGATTTGTTGGTTTGATGCACATGTTCATCATGTCGGTCTACGACGACGTAATCAAGGCTACTCTTGGCAAGGAGGCTCCTAAGTATGCCCCATGGCTGCTTACCTGTTTCTTCTTCATCTTCGTGGCCAACATCATGGGTATCGTTCCGTTCCCTCCTGGTGGTGGAAACTTGACGGGCAATATCGCCTGCACCTGTTTCTTCGGTGTGACGACATTCATCATCACCAATGTGACAGGTACCAAGGAGTATTGGAAGGAAATTTTCTGGCCAGAGGTACCTACATGGTTGAAGGTGCCAGTGCCATTGATGCCATTCATCGAGCTGTTCGGAATCTTCACGAAACCGTTGGCTCTGATTATCCGACTCTTTGCCAACATGATGGCAGGTCATGCGATAGCATTGTCTTTCGCTGCTATCATCTTCATTATGTTCAACATCAGTGAGAACATGATCGTCAATTATGTGGCAGGTACGGGTATGACAATCGTAAGTGTTGCGATGAGCGCCTTTATGATGCTCCTCGAAGTATTGGTAAGCTACATTCAGGCATTGGTATTTACCATGCTGAGTGCGGTATTCATCTCGCTGGCTCATGTACATGAGGCTGAGCCAGAGGTAGCTAAGTAATAATAACAGGGTTACAAGGCTAAATATATAGTAAAACAATTAACAAGAAAATATTAACAACTTAAATTTTAAGATTATGTTATCACTTTTATTAGCAGCAGAAGTTGCAAAGTTGGGTGCCGCAGTAGGCGCAGGTCTTGCCGCAATTGGCGCAGGTATTGGTATTGGTCGTATTGGTGGTCAGGCTATGGACGCCATGGCTCGCCAGCCAGAGAAGATGGGCGACCTCCGTTCTTCTATGATTATCGCAGCTGCCTTGGTCGAGGGTGTGGCTTTCTTCGCTGTCATCATCGCCATCTTGGCTATCGTTATGTAATCATCGGAGTTCTGAAAAAGACTCCAGTACATACAGTATTAAGTATAAAATAGTTTAAGTAAAACTTTAACCAGTATAATATGGATTTATTGTTGCCGGAGGCTGGTTTGCTTTTCTGGATGACGCTCGTCTTCATCATCGTCTTCATCATTTTGTGGAAGGCAGGTTTCCCTGCCATCGTCAAGATGGTGAACGATCGTAAGACGTACATCGACGAGAGCTTGAAGAAAGCTCACGAAGCCAACGAGAAGCTAGCCAATATCCAAAAAGAAGGTGAATCCATTCTGCAGCAGGCTCGCGAGCAGCAGGCAGCCATCCTCAAGGAGGCGGCCGAGACTCGTGATGCCATTGTGGAGAAAGCTCAGGACAAGGCTCGCGAAGAGGGCGCTCGTCTTCTCTCTGATGCCAAGGCACAGATCGAGACCGAGAAGCAGAACGCCATCCGCGAGATTCGTACACAGGTGGCAGAACTCTCTGTTCAGGTAGCAGAGAAGGTGCTCAAGGAAAAGCTTTCTTCCGACAAGGAGCAGATGGATATGATAAATCGACTGCTGGACGAGGTTTCTTCTGATAACAAGTAAGATTTATGGATATAGGTGTAATATCGGTGCGATATGCCAGGGCTCTCATCAAGAGTGCCCTCAGCATGAAGCTCGAAGATCAGGTGTACCTGGAGATGCAGACGCTCTACAAGAGCTACATCGACGTGCCTGAACTGAGATTTACGATAGACAACCCTATGCTCTCCAAGGACAAGAAGAAGGCTCTGCTCGTCACCGCCTTGGGCAAGACCCCAACGCAGTTGAGCCAGAACTTCGTAGCCCTTGTATTGAAAGAGGATAGGGAAAGCACCCTGCAATTCATGGCTGCTTCGTATATCACTCTTTACAGGAAACAGAAGAACATCATCCGTGGCAAGCTGATCACCGCCACTGCCGTCGATGCCCAGACTGAGCAGAAGATGCGCAAGATGGTGGAGCAGAGAACACAAGGTGCTGTGGAGTTTAAGACCGAGGTGAATCCTGAGATTATCGGTGGTTTCATCCTGGAATATGATACTTACAGAATGGATGCGAGCGTCAAGACTAAGCTCAATGCCATCCTGACACAGCTCAAAAAGTAATTTTTAAAAGTAAACAAAACAATGTCAGATAAAATTAAACCAAGTGAGGTGTCTGAGGTACTTCAGCAGCAACTCCAGGAGTTGAATAGCTCTGAGAAGTTCGACGAGGTGGGTACCGTGCTTACCGTCAGCGACGGTGTGGCTCGTATCTACGGTCTTCGCAACGCAGAGGCTAATGAGCTCCTTGAGTTTGAGAATGGTACCATGGCTATCGTCATGAACTTGGAGGAAGACAACGTGGGTTGCGTCCTTTTGGGACCTACGGCTGGCATCAAGGAGGGACAGAGCGTGAAGCGTACTCATCGCATCGCCTCTATCCGTGTGAACGACAACTTCCTCGGACGTGTCGTGAACCCTTTGGGACAGGCCATCGACGGACTCGGCGACATCGACCTCACAGAATCCTTTGAGATGCCGCTCGACCGCAAGGCTCCTGGTGTAATCTATCGTCAGCCAGTGAAGGAACCTCTCCAGACTGGTCTGAAGGCTGTAGACTCCATGATTCCTATCGGACGAGGACAGCGTGAGCTTATCATCGGCGACCGCCAGACGGGTAAGACCGCCATCGCCGTGGACACCATCATCAACCAGAAGAGTTTCTATGAGGCTGGCAAGCCAGTATATTGTATCTATGTGGCAATCGGTCAGAAGGCTTCTACCGTGGCTGCCCTCGTGCAGAACCTGAAGGAGCACGGCGCACTGCCATATACCATCATCGTTAGCGCAACGGCTGCCGACCCTGCCGCCATGCAGTACTATGCACCATTCGCAGGTGCAGCCATCGGTGAGTATTTCCGCGACCGTGGTTACTCAGCCCTCGTAGTATACGATGACCTGAGTAAGCAGGCTGTGGCTTACCGTGAGGTTTCCCTGATTCTTCGTCGCCCATCAGGACGTGAGGCTTATCCTGGCGACGTATTCTACCTGCACTCTCGCCTCTTGGAGCGTGCCGCTCGTATCAACGACCAACAGGAGGTGGCAGAGCAGATGAACGACCTGCCAGAGTGTATGAAGGGACATGTGAAGGGTGGTGGTTCTTTGACCGCTCTGCCTATCATCGAGACCCAGGCTGGCGACGTTTCCGCATACATCCCAACCAACGTGATTTCCATCACCGATGGTCAGATATTCTTGGAGACCGACCTCTTCAACCAGGGCTTCCGTCCTGCCATCAACGTGGGTATCTCCGTATCTCGTGTAGGTGGTTCGGCTCAGATCAAGAGTATGAAGAAGGTGGCTGGTACCTTGAAGATAGATATGGCGCAGTATCGTGAGTTGGAGGCTTTCTCCAAGTTCTCTAGCGATATGGATGCCGTTACAGCCATGACTTTGGATAGAGGTCGTAAGAACGACCAACTCTTGATTCAGCCTCAGTATCGCCCAATGCCAGTGGGCGAGCAGGTGGCCATCCTCTATTGTGGTGTGCATGGTTTGATGCACGATGTGCCTATGGACAAGGTGCGTGAGTGCCAAGACCAGTTCCTCGATGCGATGCGTTCTCAGCACGCTGAGACTATCGAGACATTGGGCAACGGTCAGCTCACCGACGAAGCCATCAAGGTAGTCGAGGAGACCATGGCTAATGTAGCAGGACAATATAAAGCGTAATAGCCTATGCCGTCGTTAAAAGAGATTAAGACTCGTATCGCCAGCGTGAACAGCACTCGTAAGATTACGAGTGCGATGAAGATGGTGGCTTCGAGCAAGTTGCATCATGCACAGGTGGCTATCCAGAATATGCTGCCTTACGAGAATATGCTGGAGCATATCCTCAAGAGTTTCTTGGTGAGCACCCCTTCGGTACAGTGTGAGCTAGAGGTGGAGCATAAGGAAATCAAGCGTGTGGCTCTTGTGGTATACAGCTCTAACAGCAGCTTGTGTGGCGGATTCAATTCCAATGTCATCAAGATGATGATGCAGGCGGTAGACGAGTACAAGGCTCAAGGCATTGACGACATCACGGTATATCCCATCGGCAGAAAGGTGGCAGAGAAAGCGCAGAAACTGGGACTCAAGGTGGGGGGCAACTTCACCGAGCTTGCCGACAAGCCTAACTCCAGCGATTGCGCCGACATCGCCCGCACCCTTGCCCGCCAGTATGCCGCCGGCGAGCTGGATCGCGTGGAGATGATATACCACCACTTCAAGAGCGCGGGTTCGCAAATCCTCACTCGCAAGACTTTCTTGCCTATCGATCTCAGCACCGAGACCATCGGCGAGGACAACGACCGCGACCTGACATCCAACGTGGCCACTGCCAAGGCCCAGGAGTATCTTCGCCGCAAGGAGCAGGCTGCCGACGAGCGCCAGAGCGCGGAGGCCAAGCCGCTGAACGATGACTTCATCGTGGAGCCCGACCTGGAGACCGTCTTGGGGGTATTGATTCCTAAGCAGCTTCATCTGATGCTCTTCACTGCCTTGCTCGACAGCCAGGCCAGCGAGCATGCCGCCCGAATGGTAGCCATGCAGACCGCTACGGACAATGCCGACGAACTGTTGCGCTCGCTCAACTTGCAGTAC
This sequence comes from Bacteroidaceae bacterium, assembly GCA_963660215.1. Taxonomy (GTDB): domain Bacteria; phylum Bacteroidota; class Bacteroidia; order Bacteroidales; family Bacteroidaceae; genus Prevotella. Next base: position 14,502 of record CAVKXW010000054.1, read on the forward strand.
AACAAGAGTCGTCAACAGGCCATTACCAATGAATTGCTCGACATCGTGGGAGGAAGCATCAACAACTAGTAGAGTTTTTCTCTTCCCCCCATATATTCTCATAGTTTAATCGGGATAAATCTCTAGGGCTAGAGGTTTATCCCGATTTTATTTTGAATGTTATTTTTCTAGTCTGCTAGTTTTCGCTTTTTTTTGTCATCGCCTGCCGATTTATGCGTGGCAGCTCTGCACGCAGAAGGCGCCCACCACGGCGGTGAGTACGGTGATGATGAAGTTGATTACTCTCTTGATGGTTTCTTTTTTCATAGTTCTGGATGGTTTAGAAGATAGGGGTTATAGATTGAATTTAGCTGCGGCGTCGAAGCAGGGGCATGCCTTGGGAGTAGTGCCCGGCAGGTCGCGGTGGCCTACGATTTGCGCCTGCGGGAACATGATCTTCAGTTTCCTGAGCAGGTTGCGCATCGCATCGTATTGGGCACGGGTGAGCGTGTCGGCAGGTCGGCCCTCGTCGTCGAGTCCGCCCTCGTAGCAGATGCCGATGGAGCAGCGGTTGTAGGGGCGTGCGTGGGCGCCCACCTCCAGTATCTTTCTGAACTGGTGGATGGTGCCGTCCTTTCGGGAGTAGAAGTGATAGCCCACGGTGCGGAAGCCACGCTTCTTGTGGTCGCGCAAGAGTTGCTTCTCGGTATAGTTCCTGTCGGCCCTCGAGGCGGAGCAATGTATCACCAGGAAGCGCACGCTCTGGGGTGAGTCCATCAGCTCGCCGCCCTCGTGGTAGGCAAGGAGGAGATGCTCATTGAGCACCTCCTCGCCGTCGGCAATGGTCATTGGGAAATGGTCTGTTGTCATAATGGATTGAGTTTTAGAAAAATGGGGGGCGGCTACACCCCCCGATGATGATTACTCTAGGTTGCCGTCGCCAGAGCCTCCCGTGCCGCTGGATGAGCCTGGGTCGGTGGTGTCGGATGAGTCGGAGCCTGGGCTGTTGGTCGAGCCAGAGTCATCGCCTGCCGAGGTGCTGGTGCTCTTCTTTGAGCCATACTTCTTGAGGTTTGCCTCCAGGTTCAGGTTCACCGAGCGGAAGTCGCCTGTGGCGCGTGCTCTCATTCTCACGCCGTCCACGTTCTTGGCCACGCTGAACTCCTTCTCCGTGGCGGCTCCCATCTTGTTCTTGATGCTGATGTAGAAGATGGCGAGGTTGTCGAGCTTCACGTTCTTGCCCATCAGCAGCAGTTCCTTGATGTGGGTCACGGCGTCGATCAAGATTCCCTTGATGGTGCCTGCGGAGAAAGGCGAGTTGTGTCCGTGCATGTGGTCGGCGAGGGCGTCGAGGTCTACCGTTTCGCTCACGTGGGGCTTGGCGTAGTACTTGCCGTAAGCCTTCTCGTTCTTCTCATTGTTGTTCTTCTTCAAGTCGTATTCAATCATGAGGCTAATAGATGTTTTAAAAGGTTATACATTCTTGTTCTTTTGTGTAAAGCAGCGCTGGATTACGAGTGCAAAGATACGACATCCTGGGCGGCGAATCGTACGATAGGTATACGATGGCGATACGATAGCCTCTTTTCGTGAAGAACTCAGATGTTTACGGCTCTCCCAGATACTCGTAGATGAGCAGCGCCTGCCTCATGCTGAAGGTCTTGGCAAGCCTTTGGTAGCCCTCGCGGCGCAGGGCTTCGAGGAGTGGCGGACAATGGTTCACCATGCGCATCAGGTGGTTGAGCGCCACGTGGCGCGACTGCTGTGGGAAATAGAGCTGTGCCAGCTCGAACTTGCTATATACTTTTATCTTCATTGTGATGATGGTTAGGGGTTGTAGATGGTATGCCGGGCACCCGCCGCAACGTCACTGACGAGTGCCCGAGATGCTTGTGGCGAGTGCTCGGAATGCTTGTGGCGAATGGCTGGGATGGTAGTTGTGCCACGTTGCCACGTCGGTAGCACTACTTTTTCTGCATGCCTCTTCCTCCATGAATACCCAGGGTCTTTCTCCTGTGTGTGCGTGCGAGGAAAGTTGATAAATCACATGGCAAGCGTGGCAGACCTCTGGTAGTCCTTGATCTGCTGGGCAGTGCGTTCGATGGCAGCGAAGCCTCGCACGTTCTTCAGCCTGATGCGCTCGAAGCCAAGGTCGCTGAAAGCCTGGGCTATCTTCTTGAGGCTCAACTTCTGCGTCACGTTGCCGCCGATGATTTGTATGGCCCTGGCGGAGGTGATGAACTCGCCGTGCTCCGTAGGTGCTGGCTTTCGGAAATATGTTGACACTAGCTCTCGCTCGGCGTTCGGTGCCTCGAAGCTGAAATTGTGCTTGTTGAGCATCTCTATCTCCTGCTGGCTGAACCAATAGTTGAAGCCCGACTTGTAGAGGCGGTATGCCTGGGCGTATATGCCACGATAGGGGAAGGGCTTCTCCAGGGGCGACTGGATGCTCTCTATCTCGAAGGGCAGCCAACGGCGGTTGCCTGTGGTATCGGTCAGGAAATCAGTGCTGTTACCGTTGCCGCAGAACGAGGCGTAGCGCTTCTTGTGCTCCTCGAAGTGCTTGTAGGCTCCACGCTCGTCGATATGGGTCATCGTGACCACCGACTTAAACTGGTTGAGCTCGGCGGGTGTCATCTCGTCTAGCTCCTCGCAGCATATCAGTCCCTTGATGGAGAGGCTGATGCGGTCGTCCTTGGTCATGCGCGACGAGTTGGTCTTTACTGAAAAATATTGACTCAGCTCTGGCGGCAGGAGGCTTCTCTCCCATGTGCTCTTGTAGGTTCCCTGGGGACCGATGAGCACCAGCACCACATGGTTGGTCTTGTCTGTGCTCACCCATCCCGCTATCATGGCTACGAGCCATTTTCTGAGATATTGCTCCCAGAGCTGTTGCTCACTCTCTCCGCCCTTCACCCTCACGGTCTGGGCTAGTAGGTGGATGTAGTTGGTGCCATCGTCGGCATCTTTCAATACTTCCTCCAGATAGTCGGTGAAGGGGTTGTAGGCCTTCACGTAGCTCGACTCGATGACCCTTGTCACGTCTGCGGCATTGACACGCATCTCCTTGCTCATGGAGCGCCAGAAATCGTTCAGCTCACGGTCTTCCACCAGTGCCCATCCCTCGGGCTTGAGCATCTCCACGCGCGAGAGCACCACGTTGTAGCGCAGCTTCACGTGGGCTGTCAGATAGTCTTCTATCTGCTTTGCCGTGGCGGTCTTGCCCTCGCCCGGCGACTTCTGCGTGTGCGACGAGGCATTGAAGCACGAGTTGAACACCTGCTCGGTGCCGTCGTATTCCTTGAATTTCTCCACCGCCCATTTGATGGCCGCCTTTCGCTGGCATCCCTTGTCGGCGAGCATGTAGCCCACTCGCATCACATAGTTGTTGTGGTGCCCGCTCTCATACTTGATGCCCTCGGCATCGAGGCGCGGTTTCACCACGGTGTCGTAGTAGGTTTGTATGCGCTGCCTCGCCTTCACCTCCTTGTTCTCCTTGTAGGCGGTATTGCTCAGCCGCTCTATCTCCTCGCTGCCGAAGGCCACGGCTTCGGGGTTGAGATAAGCCTCGGGGTCGTAAGCCATGCCCGAGAGGCGGGTAGGGTTCTTGCACTGAGGGTCAAACTTCTGTTGGGTGAGTTCTTGGTAATATCTGTTGCCTGCCAGGAAAGGATGGATGTAATACTTGCCTTGCTGGTCTAGCTGGATGCCGGCAAGCATCTCGTAGCGAAAGATGATGCGCAGCCCCTCGCCGCTGATGGTGGTATAGCACAGCAGGGTATGCGGGTCGTTGCAGACGAGCTGCTTCACCTGGGCGAGTTTCTCCTTGCTCACGTGGTCGAAGTCTACGAGCGACAGCCCCGTGTATCGCTTGATGTTGCTCTCGCTCTTGCCTCCCTCGACGTTTACCGCTACGGTGAAAGCCATGGAGCTCTGCTTGATGCGATGGTCGTGGGTGATGCGATAAGCCTCCGTGATAGACTTGAGCTTCGGGCTCGTGAGGATGGCATTCGTGATGTCATGGAGCGAAGCATGGCCAGGCTCGATGTTAAAGAAGTCTTTGAATACATTTAGATTGTCCATTTCTTTAATAAATTTTGTTTGTTGTTATTATCTGATTTTCAGATAGATATTGCAAAGATATGGATAAAATCAATAAGATGTGCCGAAAATCCCCATATCGGGGAAAATTATATAATTTTATAATAATAGTATATGAAAAAAAGCATGATTACAATGCTTAAAGGCCTAGAACTAGGCTATTTTGAGCAGACGGTGGTAAAGTCGGGTGAGCGTTTGTATCACCTGCTGGTATGGAATTTCTTCAAGTACATTCGCCATCACGGCAGGTGCAAGACGCGCCAGTCGCTGGAGCGTGAGTTTGGCATCAATCCCCACGCCATAGACGATGGGTTGCGCCCCGAGGCTCGCCTGCGTCTCGGCGATGCCGTGAAGTTCAACGTCATGATGTTGAGCGAGTACGACACCGACGTCGAGCGTCTGTATGCCCTTCTTGACATCGAGTCGATATTCTATTGCGACCCTCATCTGGTCCTCCCCGACGGCAAGCCCCTCTTCAGCAAGCCCCTCCGCGAGGTGTTGGACGACTATGTGGTTAAGTTCAGAGGGGCGATAGGGGAAGGGTAGCTTTATTCCCGAAAGGATTCGGCACCCCAGCATGTTCTGGGGTGCATATGTGTGTTAAAATCGGGGAAAAGTTTGGTTGTTTCGCAAATTTGGTGTATATTTGCAACCAAAACATAGATAAATGGATATAGATAAGTTTTTGAGTAATATGGATTCCTATTTTGAAAATACTCCGAAAGAGCATTTTGAAGAAATATGGAATGACGTCAAGAAGTATGAAGCATACGGTCTTGATGTCAAAGAATTCTTGGGTCATGAGGAGCCTGAGATGCGAGATAATGCTGATATCAATAATTACTGCAAACACAATTCTTCTTCGCAGATTTATTCTATGGTTTAATGAAAGAAGTTGAAATATATCAAACAATAGCTAATAA
>CAVKXW010000055.1:0-19329 GCA_963660215.1 Bacteroidaceae bacterium
AAACTCAAATTGGAATAACAAGCACGGAAATAATATGTGATAGGTGGCTCGTATAGTAGCCCTTGGAAATTTGATAAGCGATGCATACGCCATAAGGCGTGGTGCATTCTTAGAAAACTTTTGAAATCAGTTGAATTCCTTTGACAAAGTGAAGTTTTTAGCTTAATTTTCCCATTTAGAGATGAAGAGAAGTCGAAGAATGTGGTTTTTAGAAAGAATTTGGTAAGTAGTTTGTTGGGAGGTTTTCACTTGAAGATTATAAAGTTTTCGTATAACTAAATCCTGTATTAACACCAAAGAGGCTGAGCATATAGCCCAGCCTCCATCAGTACCTTTGTAGTGTAGTAATACGTTATTTTTTGGCAAGGGGATTTTTTCTATGTAGCAAACAGAGGTTTCTGGTGTATGCCACGAGACCGAAGGACTGGCCTACGATAAGCACGATGTCGTGGCGGATGATGCCATAGCTCACGATGGTGAGCGAACCGACGAGGCTTAGAATCCAGAAGAAGGCAGGGAGCTTAGACATCCCCAACCGATGCGAGTAATACCATTGATATACAAATCGCATGGTGAAGATGAACTGACCTGCCGAACCGAAGAGCAAGAGCCACATTGGTACAGCATCGTTATGGATGAACCGTTGGATGTAAGTGTCGGCATTCGATGCAACCAAACAGATTGCCACGATAGGGGTGCAAGCGAGGATGATCTGGAAAATCTTGGGAATGCGTCCCCAAATCCCCTTGGCATAGAGATTCCAAAGATACACGTAGTAGGAGATGAACTGTCCGAAGACAATGGAGAAGTCATCCCTCAGCCATCCATAGAGGCAGAGCAGGTAAGAACCGATGAGGCTGAACACCCAGAAGAGGGAAGGGGAGAGTACTCGCTTCGCCCTCTCCGACATAATCCATTGCACGAGGATTCTTGCCGAGAAGAAGCCTTGGGCAAGGAAGCCTATCGCCATAATGCCTATTTGGTTTGTCATAATTCGAGATTCAGTTTATTTCTTGATATTATCCTCTGCTATTTGATAATTGAAGTATCTGCTCTTCATCCAGCGATAGGCGAAGCAGTCGATGAATGGAGAGATGAGGCGATTCCAAAGGTGATATTTCGATACACCAGCCGTGCGAGGATAATGGCGCACTGGTACTTGCTCGAATGTGCCGTGCTGGAGTAGTACCATGGCTGGCAGAAAACGGTGGATGCCTGTAAAGAATGGGATGCGCTTGGCATAATCGGTGCGGATTACTTTCAGCGGACAACCTGTGTCTTGCACGCCATCGTTCGTCATCATACGACGGAAACCATTGGCAATCTTCGACTGTAGTTTCTTGAAGAATGTGTCCTTGCGGTTGACTCTGATTCCCATCACAAGCGCATTGCCTGGCATACGTTCCAGCAGAAGGTTGAAGTCCTCAGGATTGGTCTGAAGGTCGGCGTCGATATAACCCACATACTCCGATTCTGCCTCGTCGATGCCAGCCTTGATGGCGGCACTCAGTCCGCAGTTCTTGGCGAAGGAGAGGTAGAAGAAGTGGACGTTGCGCTCGCATACCTCCTTGATGAGCGATAGGCTGTTATCCTTAGAACCATCGTTGACGAACAGCACGCACGACTTTACCGATGCCTTTGGCAGATAGTCACCCAGTCGCTTTTCGAGGTTCTTGATGTTGTCTTTCTCATTGTAAACAGGTACAATGATGGTCATCTGATATTCTGAAGTTTTATTTATATTCATAGTTGTGTCTATTTTAATGAATGTTTATATAGAGCTTGCCATCGAGCATTTAGTCAGTGCATGCTGATGGACTTTTATACTTAGCATACCATTGTACGAAATTCCTAAGTCCTTCTCTCAGCGAAGTGGAAGGTTTATACCCGAAGTCTCTTTCTAATGGAAGGGTATTGGCGTAAGTTTCCACGACATCGCCAGGTTGCATCGGCACGAGTTGCTGGTGGCTCTCGAAGTCGTAATCGCTTGACAAAACACCAGCCTTGACCAGCTCTTCTTGCAAGATGTTGACGAAGGTGAGAAGATTCTCTGGATGACCGTTGCCGATGTTGTAGATGCGATAGGGCGGAACTGGCAAACCGTCCTCGCCCTTCTGCCTTTCAGGGGCATGAGTCATTACTCTGAGGATTCCCTCCACGATGTCATCGATATAAGTAAAATCTCTTCGGCAGTTGCCATAGTTGTAGAGTTTGATGATGTCGCCATTCACCAACTTATTGGTAAAGTTGAAGTACGCCATATCGGGTCTTCCTGCTGGTCCATAGACGGTGAAGAAGCGCAGACCTGTACTCGGAATGTTGTAGAGCTTGGAGTAGGCGTGCGCCATCAGTTCGTCGCTTTCCTTGGTGGCGGCATAGAGGCTTACGGGATGCTCCACGTTGTCGGTCGTGGAATAAGGAGTCTTCGTATTCAAGCCATACACGCTGCTCGAACTGGCATAGACCAAATGCTCCACGCCGTGATATTCTGCATCAGAAATCTGTGCGTCCTTGCCGTTGGCTTGATTTTCCTTATCATAGCTATGCCTGCAAACCTCCAAGATATTGAAGAAACCGATGATGTTGCTCTCGATGTAAGTCTCAGGCGACTCGATGCTGTATCTTACGCCTGCTTGTGCGGCGAGGTTCACCACGATGTTAGGATGATATTGCTCGAATACCTCATCCACGGCTTTCTTGTCGGCGATATTGACCTTGATGAAAGTGAAGTTCTCGAAGGCTTCCAATTCGCTCAGTCTCGTCTCCTTTAGCGACACATCGTAGTAATCGTTCATGTTGTCCAAACCTACAATCTTGATGCTCTTTTCCATATGGAGCAATCGGAGGGCAAGATGGCTTCCGATGAAGCCAGCGACTCCTGTAATGAGAACGGTCTTATTTTGTATTTGGATATTCTTCTTCATCATAAGTACTTGTTGATAAATGGCAGGCAGAGACCGCCCACGAATGCGATAATAAAGATGCCCAGTACGCATCTGCTGATGAAAGTCTCACCGCAGAACCTTGCCCACGTCTTGTTGGTAATCCTTGGAAAGTACATCACCGTGGCATATACCATGAATGGGTAGGCAGGCAACATATAGACCTCCAACTTTCCGCTGATGCAAGAGAGCAAGACGAGGGTGCTGATGGTTGCCGTGAGAAAGAATACGTGTAGCGGTGTGCGTACCGTATTCTTGCGTAGGGACATGATGAAAGCCGTTACGATATGGATAGTCCAAGGGGCGATGCAGTACCAGATGCACACCATATAAAAATAGAATGGATGCTCATGATGGAAGGCATGTACGGCACGATCCACGGTCTGATGGAACAGCAGGTTGTGCAAGTATTCATATCCTCCCTCGGCATAAACCAACCCCCACCAAGCGGCGCATCCAGCGATGAGTACCGTCCACGTGCGCCATCCCCATACTTGTCCTATCTTGCGGTATTGCTTGCAGATAACCAAGAACGCTATGGTGGCACAAAGTGGAATCAAGATGCCGAGCGGTCCCTTGGTGAAAAGGGCGAGGAAAAGGTAGATAGGAAACAACCATTGCTCTCTTCGCCAAAAGGAGCGCATTGCCAATACGATGAACATGCACATTAGCATATCCATGCGAACGACGATAGCCATTCCCAAGAACAGACCACAGGTAAGAAGCATCATCTTGGCGATGTTGCGGTTGGAGGCGTCGATGTCTTGCTTGCACCAGTCGTCCATCGTGTGTACCGTGACAAGGGTAGGGATGATGGACAGCAAGGACAAAGCCCACATCTGGTGCGAGCCGAGAATGCTCTTCAGGAGCATCACCAGCCATAGGTAGAGTGGGGGCTTGTCGGCATAAGGAACGCCATCAAGCGTAAACGTGAAAAAAAGTATGATTCCTCAGAGCCTCGTCGGCAATATGGAGATAGCGAAGCTCGTTGGAGGGTGTAAAATCTCGTAGGAAGATGATAGGCAGTATCGCCAGGCAAAATCCTATGTATATGAAGTAATTCTTTTCCTTGGTTCTCATGAGTACCTTTGCTTTAATATATGTTGCAAAGGTACCTTAAGAATTTGGAGGAATTTTGGAGATTATGTTTCAAAACGATTACGAGAACACGGATGGAGCTGTATCGGACACATTTATTGGGTGGACAATATACTATAATCCCCTTGCCCAAACATGACCTTGGACAAGGGGATATTTATGTTTGATAGTCAAATATGGAAAGCAATCTGATAATTCGGATACTTTCCCAAGAAAGCTCGCTTAGTACTGAGTGTTCTGTGGGTCGAAGTTGGTCCAACCGTCCATCCAAGTATCGTTGGCATCGAAAGCTCCGATGTAGCTTACGGTAGTAAACCAACTGTCAAGGCCCGCGAAGCTCTGCGCACCGAAGAGTGGGCTACCTGCCTGTGGCATGAATGGAACACCTACCTGCTTGCCGTCGGTGAGCAAGAGAGAAGTCTTGTCGGCAAAGTACTTGTTGCTCTCGAATTTCTCGAAGAAAGTGTGTGAGAAGCTCTGAGTGCTTTCTGCCTTCACAGCCTTTGCAGAGAAATCATACTCCTTGTCCTCGTAGCACTTGTTGGCATCGCTTCCGATGATGTCGGCATTAGCCATATAGATGTTCTGGAGCTTGAAGCCATTTGCTTCTGCCTGTGCTGGGGTATCGCCCTTCTCACCGTCGATAATCAAGCCGATAGGCCAGTCGGTAATCAGGGAGTTCACACAGTTCAAGCGAGAAGAACGGCGAATCTGCATAGCTGCCTGGAACTTGCCGAGACCAGAACCGTTGTTAGGGAAGTAATCGCCTGCGTTGATATAATCACTTGTGTTCTGGAAGTCGCTTGCGGTCTTAGGACCTACGAAGGTGATGTTAGAGAATGTAGCTGTGGTGTAAGGACTTACCTGCGCACCATCAGCACAGTTGTCGCTCTCGAAACCATTGCTCTGGCTCTGGTCTGCAATCTTTGGGTCGCGAACTGCCAAGCCAAACTGTACCTTTCCTGAGAAACCGTTGTCTGTATCGAAGTCGTCGTCCCAACCCTTGTAAGCGATGAGGTACTTGCAGTTTACTGCTCCACCAAACCACTCATAAGAATCATCGTTAGAGTAAGATACCTGTACGTGGTCTATCTTGGTGCCTGTACCTACACTACCCATGGTCAAGCCATTGATTTCCTGGTCTGCCTTGAATGGATAGCCAGCGAACTCGATGCGTGCATACTGGAACTCGCCTGAGTTGTCGGCATCGTCTGTGCCACCATGCTTGGTGCGAGGACCGCCCTCTATCTGCATCTCAGTCTGGTTGTTGCGAGCCTTACCGCAGATGATGACACCGCCCCAATCTCCAGGGCGACGCTGACCTGCAGCCTGTGCGGAGGTGAAGACGATAGGGGAGGTGGCTGTACCTGTAGCGTGAAGCTTGCCGCCACGCTCTACGATGAGAGCTGCCTTGGTAGCCTTGTCGCCTTTGATGATGGTACCTGGCTCGATGGTAAGTTCTGCGCCATCTGCGATATATACCCAACCCTTGAGGGTGTAAGTGCCTTTCTTCAAAGTCTGCTTTCCTGTAAATACAATCTCTTGGTCGCCATTGCCGATAACGGTGCCGTTGCTGTTGTCCTTGCCGTCCTCACCGAAGAGGATGTGGTCGCAGGCCTTCAAGCCTCCGTTGGTTGTCCAGTTATAAACATCCTCTACGCCTGGGTTTGGCGAAGGAGTAGGATCGTCACTGTTACTGCTGCAACTTGCCAGCAATGCGGCTGTTGCGAGGATGCCCATGCATCCGATTAGATTCATCTTGTTCATCATTGTTTCGTGTTTTATAATTAAACAAACTATTATTTTAGAATTTGTAAGTGGCTGAAAGTCCGATGTTTCTACCAGGCTTGTAGCATCTCGAAACTTCCTCGATTTTCTTCTTGCTTCCGTCAGAGTAGGTTACATCGGCGAACTGCTTGTAATATATTTTCTCTGCGAGGAGGTCTCGGATGTTAAGCTTCAGTTCCCAATGGGTGCCGAACTTCTTGCCTAATGAGAAGTCGAGTACATTTCTTGGCATCTCGTAGCTATGAGGTACACGAGCGTTGTCATCGCTCGCAGAACTTCCCTCGCTTCTGCCCACACCAATGATTCGCTTGCCGATGCGATTGTAAAGGAGGGCGATGTCGAGCTGTTGCTTCTCGTTCTTGTAGAAGAAACCTGTGTTGATGAGGTATGGCGACTGACCTTGCATAGGGCGGTCTTCCTCCTTCGCTCCTTTCTCAAACTGTACCTTGCTCTTGATGAGCGCACCATTAAACGACCATGAGAAGTTTCTCAAACCGATGAAGTCGAGACTCTTGCGGATGTCAAGCTCCAAACCGTAGTTGTTGGCACTCTTGGCGTTCTTGTAGCTGTAGATGAGGTTGGTACCGCCAGCTACGGTGTAAGTCCACTCGATAGGTGAGTCGAAATGCTTGTAGAAGGCTGCCAATGAGATGATTTCGCCTCTTGATGGATACCACTCGTAGCGCAGGTCGATGTTATTCACGTAGCAGTTTTTCAGCTCCGTGTTACCCTGCACATCGCTCGCCAAGTCGAAGTCGTAGAATACCGATGAGGAAACCTCTCTGAACTCTGGGCGGTTGATGCTCTTACCGTAGGAGAGGTGCATCTGGTGCTGGTCGTTCATCTTGTAAGTGGTATTGAGAGATGGAAAGAAATCATCCGTCTTGTAATGGCGGCTCTGCTCACTCTTTTCGTAGTCGCGAGTGTTGGAGATGAGTTCCATGTCGTTGTGCTCGAAGCGGACACCGGCGTGGATGCCGAGTTTGCCAAAGGGGAGAGACATAGCAAGGTATCCTGCGCCCAATGTGTTGTGTCCGCGATAGTTGTTGCGCATCTGCTGTTGCTCGAAGAGGTAGAGCTTGTCTGCCCCGAAGTTTGCCTCGTCGCTCAATAGCTGGGTGATGTCGCTGTGCTGGAAGTCAGCAGGTAGGGTATTGGTGGCTGGATTCCACTGATAGTAGAACGAGCGAGTATTGTATTCACGGGTGCGATACTCGCCATAGCCTCCTGCCTGTAGCTCAGGTGCAAATGTTCCGAAATGGAACTGATGCTTGTCGTTTACGCCGACGGAGAAGATATGCTCGTCGAGCTGAGTCCATTCACGTGATATGTCGTTGCCGGTATGCAGGGCGATGATGCCAGGGTCCTGAATATCGTTGAGGAGGTATCGCTTACGGTCAGGCAAATGACGGTTGGCATACGCATACCCGATGCTCCAGTCAAGGGCGTCGCTGGTGAAGGTGTGCTTGCCGGTAAGCTGACCGTTATAAGTGGTACGACTGCGGTAGTAATACTCTGCGCTGTACTCCAAGTTGCTCTGTGCGTCCATGCCTTCACGCCAAGTGTAGCGAGAGGTGGCGAGCTGGTTGAAGATGTTTTTCAGTTGGTACTTGTGATTGCCGTCGCGAGAGAGAAATGTCAGGTTGAGCATCGCTCCCAGTCGTACATTGTTGTTGTATTGGTTGTCAACAGATTGGCGAAGATAGTTCGACTTGTCGTTGGTCGCATCATAGATACCGAAGAGGTTGTTTTCCATGTTCTCGTACGTGCGATACTCGGATGTGTAGTTGAGGGCTGCAAGCATTCCGAGCGTTCTTCCGCCGAGATTCCAACGGTGGTTGAGGCTCGCCGACAGTTTCAAGTCGCCAAGAGGCTTTTTGGATTTCACCTGCCAGCCGTTGTTCAGACTGTTGCCTCGCAAGTCGTAGAGGTTGTCGCCAACAAGCTGGTTGTTGCTATTATACAGAGGGTTGAGAGAACCGTTCATTCCTCCTTTCAAACTTCTGAGTCCATTGTCGAAGCCGAGGAAGTCGGTGCCAGAACCATTCGAGTAAGAGAAGTCCTTGAATACGGTCGAAGTGTTCCAGTTGCCTCCCACGGAGAGAGAAAAGTTGTTTTCCGCAGGAATCTCCTTGGTGTTGACGATGATGAATCCGCCCGAATAGTCGGCAGGATATTCAGCCGAAGGAGACTTCACGATGGTGAGGTTGTCGATTTGCGAACTTGGGATGATGTCGAAGGAGAAAGCTCTGGAGTCAGCCTCCGAACTAGGCACGGCTCCACCGTTTACCCACATTATTATATCGCTGAGACAAACCACGCACCATCACAAACTTGTCGTCGATGAGACTCACGCCTGGCACACGGCGGATAACCTCACCAGCATTGTTGTCCTGAGTACGAGATATTTCTTGTGCCGAAACATTGCTCACGATGACGGGACTGTTCTTGGCGACCTGTATCATAGCCGCATCCGTATTACGCCTTTCCACAGCGGTCACGGTCACCTCCTTCAGTTGCTGCTCATCGGGAAGCAAGGCGATGGTCATGCCATCGTTCACCTGTGCGTCCGTCACTTGAACCCCGTCAATTTTTTGAGTCTTATATCCTACATACTTGATGTATAAGGTATATTTTCCATTCTTCAATCCGTCGAGCGTAAAGTTGCCATCTATGTCGGTTACCGCCTTCACGTCGGAACCCTCCACAGAGATAACCGCTCCGATGAGTGTCTCCTTCGAGTTCTTGTCGATGACGACACCCTTGAGTTGCTGAGCCCAAGCTGTAGTTGGCAGTTGGCTCAAAAGTAGCAGCGCAGATGCTGCAATAAATCCCCTTTTTGTTTTCATCTTCTGTCTTGTATTTCATCTTGTTTCTTTTGGTTGGAGTGTGGGTAGGGATAATCCATATCCTTATATGATAGAAAACGCAAAACCACCGTACCTTTTTCCGAGTGCAAAGGTACGATGGTTTTGTTGCAAGGTGATTGCGATGGTGTTGAAAGATAAAGACGAAGCGAAGACAAAGATGTTACGGCTTGTACCATAAGGTTGCTATTGCAATGAAGAAAATCCAGGGCAATCTTCATTCCTCGTATCTCTTGTGGAAAGCGAGCAAGCAGAATGCTCCTGCCAATGCCATTGGTACGCCTATAAGGGCAGGATAATTGTAGCCCATTCCCAGGGTCACAGGAATGCCGCCGAGGAATGCTCCTACAGCATTGCCCATATTGAAGGCAGCCTGGATGCAGCAACCGCCCAACATCTCTCCTCCCTCGCTATGTTTCACGATGAGGAATTGCTCTGGCGAGCCGATGCCGAAGAGACAGGCGCAACTGATGAACATCATCGCTGCCGATATCCATCCGTTGTGGGATAGAAAGAAGGTTGCCAACAAGGCGGCCGCCGCCAAGAACTGGAGGTAACAGGTAAATCTGCCTGGCTGTATGCGGTCGGCTAGGTAAGCGCTCACCTGATTGCCCACTACCATGCCCAGTCCTGCGAGAATCATCAAGACAGAGATGCTAGCCGCACTGAATCCGCCATTCCATTGCAGCAAAGGCGAGATGTAGCTGAACCAGCAGAGGATGCCGCCGTTGCCCAGGAAGGTAGCGACGATGATGAGCCAAGGGGCAAGGTTGCGCAAGAAGCGGAACTGCGCCTTCATTCCCTTGTTAGGCAGAGCCTCGATATCGGGTACCCACTTGTATATCATAAATAGGGTGATGAGTCCGAGGACGATGGACATCAGGAAAGGGGCGCGCCAAGAGATATTGTGGCTGAGGAACGTGCCCAGCGGCACCCCCATCAGGTTAGCCACAGGCATACCTGCGCACATCATGGCCACAGCCTGTGTGCCCTTCCCCTCCTTCGCCATTTTTACCGCTACGATGGTAGCCGTGCCAAAGTATGCGCCGTGAGGCAAGCCCTGAATGAATCGGGCACAAAGCAACATCCAGTAGCTAGGGGCTATGGTGGCGATGATGGCACCGAGGGTGATGAGCGACGTGAGGAACAGTAGTATCTTCTTAGGGCGGTACTTGTGCATCAATATCAGCGAGAATGCGCCTGCGCAGACTCCAAGGGCATAGATGGAGATGAGATGTCCTGCCTGAGGGATAGACACATTCATGTTATGAGCGACATCGGTGATGATGCCCTCGATGATAAATTCAGCCATGCCGAGGGTGAACGTGCCCAGGGCTAACGCAAATAATCCTTTTTTCATATCCTGAAAATTTTGTTCTTACCTAAAATATATTTTGATGTGCAATGATTTATGCAATGAGTTTCGCTAGATAATGTCCTGCCAATACGGCAATGAGACCGACGGCAAGGCTAGCGAATAGATAGAGCGCCATATAGAGATATTGCTCGTCCTTCAGTAGGCTTGAACCTTCGTTCACAAAGGTGGAGAATGTTGTGAAGCCACCGCAGAACCCCGTGGTAAGCAATAGCTTGGTGGATGGCGACATGAAGCCATTTCCATTCCAGTTAAGTCCCGACAGAAATCCGATGATGAGGCACCCCGAGATGTTTACGGTCATTGTGCCGAATGGAAAGGCGATGACTGTCCACGATTGTACCAACTTGGAGAACCAATACCTCATGCCGCCGCCGAAGAAGCTGCCTATGCTGACTAATAATATTTCTTTCATTTCTTGACCATGTTTTACGGCTGCAAAATTACAATAAATCTTGTGGATGACCAAAATTATGTGGTGATTTTGATGTAAAAAACTTGCGAATGCTAGGTGATTCTTTTGCATCAATCTTGTCACTATACGCTAAAATCTATTAAATGAATGAGTAAAGTTGATGTTTTCGCTCGCTATTCTCGATATTTTTACTAATTTTGCAATTTAATTAATAGAAAACAAAAAATAGAAAAAATGGAATATATGTCGCAAGAAGGCTACGATGAGCTCGTGGCCGAACTAGAACACATGGTGAAAGTGGAACTCCCTGCCGTACGTGATGCCATCGCCGAGGCTCGTGACAAAGGAGACCTGAGTGAGAATTTCGAGTATCATGCCGCCAAGCGTGAGCAGGGTAGGTTGCTGGGGCGCATCAGCTTCAAGCAGAAGATACTGGAGAATGCCCGTGTCATCGACAAGTCTCTTCTGAAGGATGATACCGTGGGGTTGCTGAGTAAAGTGAAGATTACCAATCTCGCCAACAAGTGCAGTATGACTTATACCATCGTGAATCCTCACGAGGCAGACCTGCATACAGGAAAGATTTCCATCAAGTCGCCTATAGCCAAGGCACTCCTGGGCAAAAAAGCGGGTGACGAGGTGATGGCGAAAGTGCCAGCGGGATTGCTCAAGTTCCGCATTGACAGCGTAGAACTATAACATCTACTAATAAAATAAACAAACAAAAAAAATGACTACACTAACAATTTCGATTATTGTCGTTTTCGTGCTCGGCTATGCGCTCATCGCCACCGAAAGCTTGACCAAGGTAAACAAGGCTGCCATCGCCTTGCTGATGCTCGTGGGGTGCTGGACGCTCTACATGGTAGACCCTCTGCAGTATCTCCAACTGATGCACCCTGACTATACAGGCGGTGCAGCAGGCATGGTGGAGCAGGTTACAGCCATCATCCAGGAACACCTCGGCGATACCGCCACCACGCTCTTCTTCCTGATGGGAGCGATGACCATCGTGGAAATCGTAGACCAGAATGGTGGTTTCAACTGGGTTCGCAAGGTGATGAAAACCAAGTCGAAGCGTGCGCTCCTCTGGCGTATCGCCTTCCTGACCTTCATTCTCTCCGCCATCCTCGACAACCTCACCACGAGCATCGTGATGATTATGATACTGCGCAAGCTCGTTACTGACCACAAGGACCGCATGGTGTATGCCTCGCTGGTGATTATCGCTGCTAATTCGGGTGGTGCTTTTTCTCCTATCGGCGACGTTACCACCATTATGCTTTGGAACAAAGGCTTGATTACAGCAGCTGGCGTTATCGCCGAAATTCTCGTTCCATCTATTGTCTCCATGGTTATCCCAGCCCTCATCCTTCAGACGATGTTGAAGGGCGAACTGGTGATGCCTGAGGTCTCAGCCCAGCAGAATGCCGCAGTGAGCGACTTCACCGATGGACAGCGCAAGGCAGTGTTTTGGCTCGGTGTAGGTGGCTTGATATTCGTGCCTATCTTCAAGAGTATCACCCACTTGCCTCCGTTCGTAGGCATCCTCTTGGTGTTGGGTGTGCTCTGGACGGCGACAGAGGTGTTCTATCGTGGTTTGCATCGTGGACAGGATGCCGAGGGAACGCAGAAACGAGTAACCAAGTTGCTCTCTCGTGTGGATATGAGTACCATTCTCTTCTTCCTCGGTATCTTGATGGCTGTGTCTTGCTTGGCAGAGGTCGGCGTGCTGACTGCTTTGGGACAGGGCTTGAATACCGTGTTTGATGGCAACCACTACCTCGTGACAGGTATCATCGGTGTGCTCTCCAGCATCGTGGACAATGTGCCATTGGTGGCAGGCTGCATGGGGATGTACCCTGTGGCACCTACGGGCGATATGGCTGTGGATGGCATCTTCTGGCAACTCTTGGCATACTGCGCAGGTGTCGGTGGCTCTATGCTCATCATCGGTAGTGCGGCAGGTGTCGTGGTGATGGGCTTGGAGAAGATTACCTTCGGCTGGTACATGAAGCATATCTCATGGATAGCCTTCGTGGGCTATCTCGCAGGCATCATCAGCTATTGGTTCATTCGCACCTTCTTGTACGCTGTATAGGGGTGGAAACTATCCCCATATCTTGGTATTTTGCCCAAACCATCATTTTTAGGTATTGCGTATTTTCGGGATTCTCATTATCTTTGCACTCGAAAAAACAGAATGGTGCCTTCCTGGCAAGGAGGCGCTATATATAATAAGGTAACATGTAACTAAAAGTATAAAGACAATGAAATCAACAATCGTAATTTATGGCTCTTCCACTGGCTCATGCCAGTCGATTGCCGAGACCATCGCCTCTAAGTTGGGCGTGGAAGCAGTAGACGTAACAAGTATCTCCGACGATACCATCGCAAGTAACGACAATCTCATCCTCGGTACTTCTACATGGGGTGCTGGCGAGATGCAGGACGACTGGTACGACGGTGTGAAGACTCTCAAGAGCGCTGGCTTGGCTGGCAAGACCGTAGCCCTCTTCGGCTGTGGTGACAGCGAGTCATACTCTGACACATTCTGCGGTGGTATGAAGGAGTTGAAGGACGCTGCCGTTGAGGCTGGCGCTACTGTGCTCGACGGTGTTTCTACCGATGGCTATACCTTCGACGACAGCGAGGCTGTGGAAGACGGCAAGTTCGTAGGCTTGGCTCTCGACGATGTCAACGAGGATGACAAGACCGAGGAGCGCATCGACGCTTGGTTGGAGGCTATCAAGCCTTCACTCTAATGGGGCTCTATATGAGCTAGGAGCAGGGGAAGAAAGGCAGATGTCTCTTAACTTCCCCCTGACTTCTCTTAACTTCTATAACTTCCCAACTTTCTAAACTAGAATATATATAGTTAGTACTTTAAATTTGGATAGTATGCAGCAGGAAATGACAATGCCAATAGACTTGAAGGTTCTGATGAATCATATATATGAATATAAGAAAGGTGTGCGCCGCATGGTGCTCTACACCTTCAACAAGAAATATGAGTCTTTTGCCATAACAAGATTGGAGCGTCAGAACATCGAGTACATCATTCAGCCAGTGGGCAACGACCGACTGAACCTCTTTTTTGGCAAGCATGAATGTCTGGATGCTATCCGAATGATTGTCACCAAACCGCTGTGCCAGCTTTCGCCAGAGGAGGATTTTATCCTCGGTGCGATGCTGGGGTACGATATTTGCGCACAATGCGAAAGATATTGCGAGCGCAAGAAGAAAGCGTGTTAGCGCAAAAGCGAGCGAGAGCCTGCTGGTCTTGATAACGACTGGCAGGCTCTCGTTTTTCTTCCCATCTGCAAGTCCTTTTTAGGAAAACAGAATACTTTCTTGTCATTATAAATGATGAGGAAATGGGGTGGTGTGCTCGATAACATACTCACTTCTAAGTATAACAAACGTTAAAATCATTATTTCTCGGTATTGCCCATTCTCAGAATAAGCATTACCTTTGCAGCCCGAAATAAAAGGTAAGGCATAAGCAAAAGATAACAAGCTGATATAATTAAGCAAAGGAATAGAATAATATAATAATGAGAAAAGGATTAGGAAAAATCAAGAAACTTAAGAAGAAACATATCTTCTTGGCATTACTTGCCGTGATAGTTCTTGTAGGATTGTCGAAGGCGTATCGTGCTTGGATTGGCACTACCCGTATCGCATTCCTCAATTACCAAGCCATTGCGTTGGGACAGATTTCACATGCCAACGACAATGGTATGATCAAACTCAGTGAGATTACTACCGACGACTTCGACCATCTCGATGATTACGACATGATTATCGTGAATGGTATGGGACTTCGTATCGACGAGAGCCAGCGCAAGCTGTTGGAGGAGGCTTCTTACAAGGTGCCTACCTTGACCCACGCCGCCACCAACCCTGCCAACAACATCGTCTCTGTGGATGGCTTCGATGCCGACTACTTGATGCAGTACATCGAGAACGGCAACAAGAAGAACTACCGTAACATGCTGTTGTATATCCGCAAGTTCATCGACGGCAAGAAGTTTGATGCTCCAGAGCCTGAGCGTGTGGACGAGCAGCCTGACTATCTCCTCACTCACTTCGACCCGAAGGATGAGAAGGGTGATGACCTCGGCTTCAACAGCGTGCAGGAGTACAATGCTTTCTTGGCAAAGAACGGTCTTTACAAGAAGGGTGCACCTACCGTGATGATTACTGGTTTCATGGGTGCCGCTGGCGACTTGGAAAAAGCTTTCGAGGAGAAAGGTTTCAATGTTTATCGCATCAACAAGCTCCAGAGTTTCATCGCTGCCCATCATGCCGACAGCATTCAGGTGAATGCCGTTATCAATATGGCGCATGGTCGATTGGGCGACTATTTCGTGGAATTCCTCAAGCAGAAGAACGTTCCGCTCTTCTCACCTCTTAATATCAACCGTCTTGTGGAAGACTGGGAGAACGACAAGCAAGGCATGAACGGTGGTTTCATGTCGCAGAGCATCGTAACCCCAGAGATAGATGGTGCCGTTCGCCCTTACGTGGTGTTCGGTCATCGTGTCAACAAGGACGGATTGCAGGAAGTCTATGGCATCCCTGACCGTATGAACGATTTTATTGCAAGCGTGCAGGGCTATGTCAACCTCAAGACCAAGAAGAATAGCGATAAGCGCATCGCCATCTTCTATTTCAAAGGTCCTGGTCAGAACTCGCTCACTGCCTCTGGCATGGAGGTGGTGCCATCCCTCTACAATCTCTTGGTTCGCTTGAAGGGCGAGGGATATAATGTGGGCAAGCTCCCTGCCAATGCTGGGGAACTTGCAAAAATGATTCAGGCACAGGGTGCTGTGTTCGGTACTTACGCCGAGGGAGCATACACCAAGTTTATGCAGACAGGTCACCCTGCCATGATTACCGCCCAGCAGTTTGCTGGCTGGAGCGAGAAGGCTTTGTCTAAGAAACAAATCAAGGAGATGAACCAGCTCTATGGGTCTTTCCCAGGCAAATATATGGCTACCGAGGACGGCAAGCTCGCCGTGGCAAGATTGCAGTTTGGTAATGTTGCCCTCATCCCACAGGTGATGGCTGGCGAGGGAGGTGACTCCTTCAAGATTATCCACGGCACCGACCAAGCACCTCCTTACACCTACGTAGCCTCTTACCTCTGGGCTCGCTATGGATTCAGTGCCGATGCACTCATCCACTTCGGTACCCACGGTTCGCTGGAGTATACCCCTCGCAAGCAGGTGACACTCGACAGCAACGACTGGAGCGACCGCTTGATAGGTGTGGTTCCACATCTTTATATATATACCATCAGCAATGTGGGCGAGGCGATGATTGCCAAGCGCCGCACCTACGCTCAGACACAGAGTTACCTCACCGCTCCTTTCAAGGAGAGTGAGCTTCGCAATACTTACAAGCAACTCAACGATGCCATCGCCGCTTATGACAAGAAACCGTCCGATGCACAGTCTTTGTCTGTGAAGGCACTGACCGTGAAACTCGGTATCGCTCGTGAGCTCGGTCTCGACACCAAACAGATGAACAAGCCATACTCTGCCAACGACGTGGCTCGCATCGAGAGCTATGCTGAGGAGTTGGTCAATGAGAAGATAACAGGTCAGCTCTATACGATGGGCGTTCCTTATAGCAACGAGGACATCCGTACCAGCGTATATGCCATGGCTACCGACCCTATCGCCTACGGTATGTTGGCGGTGGATAAGTTGAAGGGCAGAGCAAAAGCAGATGTAGAGAAGCACAAGCAACTCTTCGATCAACTTTATCTGAGCAAGGCTCGCAACACCGTTACCCAACTCTTGGGTAGCAGCCAGGTGAGCGACGAGTTCATCTGCCGCTATGTGGGCATCACTCCTGCCGAACTGGAGATGGCTCGCAAGGTAGAGGCTATGCAGGCTGCCCCAGACCCTATCCAGATGATGATGCAGATGGCAGACCAGATGGGTGGCATGAAGGAGAAACCTAAGAAGGTGGACCATCGTACCGTAAGCGAACTGCGTGCCGCCAAGGTATCTCACAAGAAGAAGATTCCACAGATGAGTCGTGAGGCCTTTGAAAAAATGGAGCAGACAGGTCGCTTCCCTGAGAAGATGATGGATGCCATCAAGAAAGGTCAGAAGTGGTATCAGGACGATTTGAAGAAAGCCAAGATGGCGAAGGCTGGTAAGGCTTCAGCCAAGGGTGGCAAAGCTATGGCTGATGCCAAGGGCGGCAAGTCTTCCGATAAGAAGGAAGGCATGGCTAGTATGATGTCAGGCACTCCTAAATATACTCGCCAGCAGATTCACTTGGCTCAAGCAATTACCACCGTGGAGCATGCCCTGCAGAACGTGGGCAAGTACTCGGATGCGCTTCGCCAGAGTCCAGCCATCGAGATGTCATCGCTGATGAATGCCTTGAATGGTGGTTATACCGCTCCATCCCCAGGTGGCGACTTGATTGTGAATCCAAATACATTGCCTACTGGTCGCAACCTCTTCTCCATCAATGTAGAGAACACTCCATCGGAGGATGCTTGGGAGAAGGCACAGGAGCTCTGCAACAATACAATAAAAATGTACCAAGAGCGTCACAACGGCGAGTTCCCTCGCAAGGTGAGCTACACGCTCTGGAGCAGCGAATTCATAGAGACCGAGGGTGCTACCATTGCCCAAATATTATATATGCTCGGTGTGGAGCCGGTAAGAGATGCCTTCGGCAGAGTAACCGACCTGCGCCTTATCCCATCCAAGCAACTCGGTCGTCCACGTATCGACGTGGTGGTGCAGACCTCTGGTCAGCTCCGCGACTTGGCGGCTTCCCGATTGTTCTTGATTAATAAGGCCATCGAGATGGCGGCCAATGCCAAGGACGATAAGTACGACAACCTCGTGAAGGCTGGTGTTACCGAGTCTGAGAAATTGCTCGTAGAGAAGGGTATGTCGCCTAAGGAGGCTCGTGAGGTGAGCATGTATCGTGTATTCGGTGGTGTGAACGGCAACTACGGCACAGGCATCCAGTCGATGGTAACTGCTGGTGACCGTTGGGACAAGGAGAGCCAAATCGCCGAGGTATACATGAACAACATGGGTGCTTACTATGGCGATGAGAAAAACTGGGAGAGTGTGCGCACTGCCGCTTTCGAGGCTGCCTTGACTCGCACCGACGTAGTGGTTCAGCCACGCCAGAGCAATACTTGGGGTGCATTGAGCCTCGACCACGTATATGAGTTCATGGGAGGTATGAACCTCGCCGTGCGCAACGTGACAGGCAAGGACCCTGATGCTTATCTCGCCGACTATCGCAACCACAGCAACATGCGTATGCAGGAAGTAAAAGAAGCAATTGGCGTAGAGAGCCGCACCACCATCTTCAATCCAGCCTATATCAAGGAGAAGATGAAGGGCGGTGCCAGCAGTGCCGACGGTTTCGCCGAGATAGTAACCAACACCTACGGTTGGAACGTGATGAAGCCTAAGGCGATAGACAAGGAGATGTGGGACGAGATATATAATGTATATGTCAAGGACAAGTACAATCTCGGCACCAAGGAGTTCTTCGACAAGCAGAATCCTGCCGCTCTCATGGAGATGACTGCCGTGATGATGGAGAGTGCCCGCAAGGGCATGTGGAAGGCTACCCCTCAGCAGCTCGCCGAGATAGCCAAACTCCACACGGAGACCGTGAACAAGTACAAGCCTTCATGCTCTGGCTTCGTTTGCAACAACTCCAAGCTTCGTGACTATATCGCATCCAAGACCGATGCCAGCACAGCCAAGGAGTATCAGCAGAACGTGGAGCAGATACGTGATGCCCAGGCTGCACAGAGCAACGACAAGGGTATGGTGATGAAGAAGGAAACGCTCAACGATGAGGCTCAGAAGACAACGACCGTGGTAAGCGGCATCGTGGTAGCTGTCATCGTCATCGTGGCGTTCGTATTGCTCGCCGTCTTGGTTCGTCGTCGCAGAAAGAATATGAGTGAAGAATAACTTAACATTTAACATTCAACACTTAACATTAATAGTGGAGACATTAGTTTTAGTAATGATGATATTGGTTTGCTTCAGTTTCGTGCTGAAGCAGACCTTCCACGGAGTGAAGGAGATTATGATTATCTCGGTGCTCGTCGCCTTCTTCGTGGGAATGGCTTGGCCCTTTGCCATCGAGCAGTCGAAGACGCAGATTGCGGCTTGGATAGCCGACCAGAAGTTGATGCTCGATATGGCAGTGCTGCTGAGCATCGACGTGGCTCTGACGATGCTTTTCTGTGTGAACCATGTCGATTTGAAGACTTCGGAACATGTGAGCCGCCGCAAGTGGTGCTTCTATATCGCCTTGAAGTATTTCCCAGGCTTGCTGGTCTTCCCAGTGCTGTTCAGCCTCTTGGTGATGGTCATCTTCATGCTTCCAGGTATGTCATTCCAGGTGTTGGCTTGGTCGCTTGCCGTGGCTTTGCTCGTTTTGACACCAGCCTTGACCTACGGTTTGCGTTGGCTCTTGCCTGAGCGCCCTATCCGCTTGGAGTTGCTTTTCCTCGTGGAGGTATTGCTCGGTTTGATGGGCATCATCGGAACGGTGAACGGTCGTACAGCAGTGGCTGGTATCAATAGCTTCGATGCCATGTCGCTCCTCGGAGTCATCGCCATCGTCATTGTGGGTATGGCAATCGGATGGGGCATCTATCGCATCCGTATGCAGAAGATTAGCCAAAAGGTGTAATGGCGGAACATAAAACCGTAAAACATAACGGCGTAAGCCCCAACTTAACATTTAACATTCAACACTTAACATTATAAAATAAAAAGATGAATTACATATCAGACGTATTGTTTTGGATTTCCACAGGCATGT